>DATJDP010000102.1:0-7278 GCA_035497355.1 Flavipsychrobacter sp. | reverse complement strand
GAAAACACTTCTACACCAGGCGTGCGGGATAAAGATGCCGGCGATACCCTGGGACACCCTTATGTGTCAAAAAAGATGAGATAGCTGCAATTCTAAAGATGAAAGCTGCAGAGCGTTGTAGTCAATGTTGGTGAATGATGGGATCAAGGCTCTGTAGTATTCAATTCCTGACTGGAGATTCGCTTTGAACTTTCCAAAATACTTCCTTTGCTTTTCGGTGATGGCAGTACTGCTCTCAGCGATTTGACGTTTGAGGTAGTCAATGTAAAGCTGCAGCTCATTGATAAACATATTCGGCCTTTCCAGGCTATTGTTTATAGTCTTCCGGCCGTAAATGTGATCTGCCATGTCTTTCAAAGAAAAAATACCTGAGAAATAAGCGAGGTTAGGACCCGGGCAAATGGCCACCGCTGACATCTTATGCGGGAGATACATCTCATTCTTCAGTCTAACGGATGCGGTCAAACCTTCGCACAGGCAATCCTTTTCCGCAATTTTGTAGAGCTGATTAGTCAGTTCTTCTTCGCTCAGGTTTTGCGCTTTCAACTGCCTTTCCTTTAGCTCCATATACTGTCGCGATGCCGTGCAAATCGGTATTTCTGTAAATTCGGTATTGCTCGAAAGATATTTCTTATAACAGGGACTTCCCGCTCTTTTCTTCTCAATGCGCGCTTTACGCTGCGCTTCTGAGGTGCTCTTTCTAAAGTTGTTGAAAGGCACTCCCAGCGGCGATGCATCACTGAGGTAAAAGTCTTCCTTGCTGGCCGTTGACAGTTGCTGCAATGTATTATCGTCCACATTTGTAGCTTCCGGTACAAGCAGGAAGGGGCTTCCCCAGCCTGCGCCATCCAACTCGAAATAGGACAGTAAAAACTCGTGTTCTTCAGCGGTACCAATGCCCCCCTGTGCTGTTATTTTCTGAGAAGGAATTGTACCAAATACCTTTTTCCCTTTTGCTTCTAATGACTGATCACACAACTCGAAAAGCTCCTGTTGCAATGCCTTCTTGTTTTGCCGGAACTCCTCGAGAATGGGTCCCATCAGCAACCCTTCGGTCGCAAACGCATGTCCGCCACAATTCAATCCTGATTCAATCCTGAATTCTGATATCCACAACCCTTTCTTCGCAAGGATTTTCCCCTGTACGAGCGCGGAACGATAGTCACTTACTTTTAGGGTGATCTTCTTTGCAACCACTCCCTTTTCATCGGGAAAGAAATCCTCAAACTGCTCGGCATAACTATAGAGCCTGGGGTTGTAGCCGGCAGAGAAAACGACGGACGATGACAAATCGCTCTGTGCAAAGCCGCGCAAGGCACTCAAGGCATCAGAATACTCGTCGGGCAGTCTTTCGCCCTTACTGTCATAGTGCGCGTTGTCCACCTTAGCCATAATATTCACGTCAATCGCACCGGCAACAACTCCTTCACGTAGCTGTTGCTGCAGTTGCTCTTGCTTTTCCGGATCTTTCTCTGAAAGCATCGCCTCATACAACTTTCTTTGGGGAGATTGCAGGGGCAGCATTTCAAAGTATTTTGAAAGATCAGAACCTTCCGTAAACGCCATTTGCTTTAAGCCCTGAACCTGCGTGCTCACAATCTGCTGCATCATATTCAGATAGCTGGTGATACGCTTCGCACGGGAATCAGGCTCCCGCCCTGAAATAGGAATGAAGGTAATGTGGTTTTGCTGACAATGGTAGGAGCGCATGTGCTCTATCAGTTCATCTTCTATGATCGAGACAACGGAAGAAATTCCGTAGCGGGCCACTTTCAAAGGGGTGTCTATACTAAAGCATAAGCCTAACACAGGGATGTGGAAGGTATGCGACGACAAATTATTCATTTATATAAAGGCTAGAGAACATTAAAGGTCGCAGTGTCCCTGTTCACAAAACATGACTAAAATCATTCAATAACATACTGTTGTCATCCTTTTATATAAAAAACAGCGAAAAAAACGAGGCGGCTTCTCTTATTATTAAGAAGCTAAAAAACCATTTGATATAAAAAGGCACAAAGATCTCGAGTCTTCGTGCCTTTATATTAATCGGGAATAACTTGTTTGGACGCTACGGTTGCACCATGATTGGTATTTCCTTCTTTACCTCATCACCATCATGATTGATAGGAGATGAGACGATCACGTTCAGTTCTTGTGCCGCGGTCACTGTATTCACCCACATAGTGTCGATGGAAAGCGAAACAGCATGTATTTCCTTCTCCATATAAAACAGTGTATCGCTATTGCTGTTCAGAATGGCGACGTGATAGCCATGAAGGTTTGTTACGTTAGTAGCCGTTCCGAGAATACGGACGGTATCGCCTGTGTGGTAAGTCTGATGCATGACTGGCGTGGTAATAGTAAGCTTTGCCGTTTCGGTCGGCTGTACATCGTCTTTCTTTTTGCAGGAAAAAATAGTTGTGATAGCCATCATTGCTACACAAGTAATAATCAGGTTCTTCATTATTCAGTTAAGTTTTTTTTAGAAAAGAAAATAAACGCCCGCTTCTGTTTTAAAGCCTGCCTTTACCAGGCCGCTTGCGTAGTGCTGCATTAATGGAAGGTGTCCCATAAGCTGCACACCAACCCTTTTGTAATAGGCCTGCACCCCGGCAGAAGCATATAATTGTTCACCTCCGCTCATGTCATTTTCCCAGCGGTAGCTGTAGTTGTCATAATCGGTGCCAGCAACATCAAAGCGAAGTCCTGCCTGTGGCAATATGCTCCAACTCTTTTTTTGAAGCCAGTAAAAGCCGAGCGCACCTGCACTGAATCGATTGCCATATTTATACTGAATCGAATTGGGCGTTGTCATCGTATAGGAAGCATCGATATTAATGCCGGTTTGCTTATGCCTTAAGGTGTAATTGGCATTGGCGATAAAATCCCAGGAGTTAGTTCCAGGCTGCATATTGGGTAGCCCTTCGGTGTACTGAATTGAATTTACATCGTAAGCGCCGGTGGGTAGCTTCACCCCACCCCCTGCCTGAAGGTTTTGCTTCCAATCGCTTGATGACTCCTTGCTGCCCAGTATGCGATAGTTAACCAGAACAGTTGCGTCTCCCAATCCCGAAATAGTGGTCGCAACACCGTCTTCTTTTTTCAGATTCGAAACATAAGGAAGAAAGGCAAATAGCTGCAGGTGCTTGCCAACGTTGAAGCGTCCCCAAAGCTGAACTGTGTTGTAATATTCGTTTGAAACAGAATTTGTTTCATCTGCTTCGCCTGGCACATGGTGGCTTTCGAAGTTGCGGAACTGGTATTGCAGCCCGATAAAATGTTTGTTGTATTGTGGAAGGATTCCGAGGTACTGATTGCTTGCAGAGCAGCCGCAAACAGTACAGGCCCTGCTGTATGCAGCTGCACACAGCAACAGCATACATAAAGTAATGTGCTTCATTTGAGAAAAATTAGGTTGATTAAATACTACAGGAGTAGTTGATGTACGGCCGTTAGCACATTTGCGGCGGATGAAATACAGAACGAATGAAGAGGAAGGAATAATCGTTATGCCTGCTAATGTTGATACTTTTTACAATAGGGTAAAAGAAGGTCTTTGCATAAAACTTCTGCGGAAGGATAAAAACCGTCCACTCTGTTTTGTCAACTTTGTTCTGGTCTTTAGTTCCCTGACCTGTCTTGTCTAGTTGTTTCTTGAGATGGCATTTACCATTACAATGCAACTGGGGTTTATCCTTATTCACGCAATACTTGTCTGCGATAGTCTGCTCATTCATCACATACCAGCCTACAACGCCCAATTGGATAAAGCATTGAAAGCATAAACTCAGACTCATTAATATGACAAGGAAAAACCTCATTAACAGAACAAAAGTACGTCTTAATGAAAACACAAAACTGCCTTTCGTCAGGGAAAAAGGTGTTTAATATCATTCCTTGCATAAACCGATGAACATCAATGTCCCCTGACTTTGTTGTTTACCGGTTGAAGGGTCTGGATATAAGCGAATATGGCGTCTGCCTGTTCGTCTGTAAGATGTTTGAAATGCCTCATAGGATAATTAATCTTTCTTCCACTTTTAGCAATGCCCTCCTTCACTGCGCGGCGGAATTCACTTTCTGTATAGTTGCCAATGCCGGTTCCCTTATCGGGCGTAAGGTTGGATGCATATACCTTCTTACCATCCACTTTAAAGCTCATACCGCCTGCCATGTAGCCTTTAGAATCTTCTGGATTGCCGTAGTTGAGGCCAAACATGCTTTTTGAGTGGCAATGATAACAGCCGATAATGTCTACAAGATAGCGGCCCTGCGATACGGGATTCGACTCGGGCAACGGTTCGTTGAGATGCAGTGGCTGTGGCTTCATGAATTTTAGTCCCTGTTTGGCGACCCATGAAAGGTGGGTTTTGCCCAGATCAGTTTTATTTTCCTTTATGGGCTCATCATCGGAACGTAGATAGGCAATGATATCTTTAAGGTCCTGGTCGGCAATGGTAGGACGGATCATCCAGGGAATGTAGTGGCCGTCTCTTGCAATACCGGTTTTGATGAGATAAAACAATTGATTATCAGTATAGCGGTCTACAATATGACCATGCGTCAGATTGGCGGAATAGACAGTGCCCATGATTCCCGGCAGATCCCGCATTTCTTCTCCAATAAAACTTTTGTAGTCTTTATTATAGTGACATTGTCCGCAAACATTAAATGTAAGGTTCTTTCCACGCTCCAGATCGGCAGTTGTGTTGGGCACGACTAACTCATTAGTGACCACCGGATAATGACTGCGACAACCATATACCGCAATAGACGCAACGAGTATTAAAGTAATTTTTCTTTTCATCACCATCGTTTTACTTGAATAGAAAGATGCAAAAAAACGCAAGAGAACCGTGCCAGCTACAAAAAAGGTTCCCGCATCTGCAGTTCAGGCAAACCCTTTTGCGCATAGTCGTTCAACCGTGCATCATTGCCCTTGCTGGCATGCAATTGAAAACGACACGCTATCTCATATTATAGGTAAAGCGGAGCCCTAAGCCATCGCCACTATATGGATTGGTGGAGGGGCTGATATTCCATACATGGTCTTTATTGTGTCTTAACTTATGTATTTCAGGAGTTAAAACACCGGAAAGCGCGCCCACCAATACGCCTACAGCAATATCGGAAGGGAAGTGTTTCCCCGATTCATAACGCAGGTAACTCATAGCACCGGTCGCAGCAACGGCCCCACCCCAGAAGGCCCATTTCCAATTAGACTCAGCGTGATAGTCGTTGTAGATCTTTGCCATGAAGAAGGTAGCATTTGCAACCACTGCAACGTGCCCGGCGAAGAAAGAGTTTTTGTTATTACCATTACTTCTATCATGGAGGGAGAGACTGGTATTATAAGTTTCGGGACGATAGCGATCCACGAAATATACCGAACCAGTATAGAGCTTGCCCGTAACGGAAAAGCTTTCCAGGTACAGAAACGCGATCTTACCGGCATCCTTTCTTATCTTCTTATCTATGAACAACAAAGCCGGCAAGGGAATAGAGCCATAAAAAAGATAATTGCTGGTATGGCTTAAATCAGGGTTGCTATTACCGGCTGCAGAACGATCGAAGCTGTTCACGTCATCTTTGGAAAGCGCCAGCAACTTATCGTAAGGGATGGAATCTTTGTCATAGATCTTTGAAAAGGCATAAACAGTCCATGCTGCGCTTACCGCCGTTACGGGAATATCAATCCACGGTCTGATCCGGTACATCTTCTCCTCTCCTGACGCAAATTCATCCTTCGGTGGTTCCGGTGCAAAGCGGATTGACTCCTTAATTATTTCATTGTTACTGGTGATGCTATTCACTGTCTGACCATAACTGAAAGGCAACAAGGCTAATACAAATACTAAAACACTAAAAAAACGTTTCATCGTGACAAGTTCTGTTCGTACGTCACATTAACAATATTTCCGTGCCATACGATGAGGGGTTGGAAGAGTTGGAGGGGATGGAAGAGTTGGAGGTTGTTGGAAGGGTTGGAAGTTGTTGGAGGAGTTGGAGAGGTTGGAGAGGTTGGAAGTTGTTGGAAGAGTTGGAAGTTGTTGGAGAGGTTGGAGGTTGTTGGAAGAGGTTGGAAGGGGTTGGAGGTTGTTGGATGACCTGCGCTCCCTTTGTCCTGCCCGAAGGGCATCTGCAGACTACGCGAGCACTTATAGCTTTACTGCCTGATTGTATGATGAAATGAGATTGCCGCGTTGCTGCATTGTATGATGAAATGAGATTGCTTCGTTGCTGCACTTCGTTGCGCGCCTCGCAAAGACGAGCTTGGGAAGTCGGATGAACATCACAACCACAGCCCGTCTCTGCGAGGAATGAAGTGCAACGGAATGACGAAGGAGTCTTTGGATTCTTTTGAAGCCAAAGACTGCTTTCTGAAGGGTGATGTCTGAAGACTTTGCCAAGCGGAAAATGGGCCAGGGGCGCAGTCTTTAATTGTTTTCTGTGTATTGCTTAAAATTGTTCAATATAGCTTGCCAGCCGCCTTTTTGCATTTCAAGTGAGTTCTGATTCTCAGGGTCAAAAGCTACGATCACTTCTGTCTGACCATCTTCCTGAGCCTTAAATTTCACGGTGGCTGTTCGTCCGCCAAATTCATAAGTGAAGTCCTTGCCCTCATTGATCTCGGTGTACACCGCATCAAAGTCAAAGCCGAAACTTCCATCTTTAGCTTCCATTCTTGCCTTGTAGTTTCCTCCCACCTTCATATCATTTTCCGCTCGCGGACAGTGCCAGGAAGGGTCTGCAAAGTTCCAATTCACAATGTGTTTTGGATTGTTGTAGTAATCCCATGTCTTCTTGTTGTCTGCATTGATGGTTGCGCTTACCGTGATTTTATTATCCATATTTTACAGGTTGTGTTTTGTTTTTGTGTTTTAGGCAACTCTATATTATTCCTTGCCTGAGACTCAAAAATATGGGAAAGCCTTTATGCCAGCAAACGGTGAAGGGTTTAGCGCTCACCTTCGTTCGTGTCCTCGCTACTTGTATCTCATCTCGCCCTGGTTCGTTCTTCACGAACCACTACCATTTTCATGTTCTTTGTGGTTGGTGAGGACACCAACCATGGCGGAGCAAATAAAAAAAGCGCAGGCGGCTAAAATGGCCCTGCGCTCTTCAAACACATTATCTGGTTCTATTCCTTCACAAACTTCACGGTCTCAGTTCCTATCCGCAGCAGGTACAAGCCACTGTTTAGCATACCCACCTCTATACTGCGGCCCTTCATACTCCCTTGCAGCAGCACTCTTCCTGCTATGTCGGTTATGA
>DATJDP010000101.1:0-20364 GCA_035497355.1 Flavipsychrobacter sp. | reverse complement strand
CGTATACATTGTAGAAGAAAGTGGCGTTTGGATCTGAGGTGATATCGCGACGGAAGCAGCCAAACTAACTCACTTCAATTCGAGCGTTCACCACATCAATATCCGACATTCGTTCGCCTTGCGAGCTCCGCTATAAAATTTTTCAAACATCTACTAACGAAAAGCAATCTTAATGCGTCTAATATAGCAGGTAATCAATTCTAAATATGCAAGGCCGGTTTCTACCGGCTTTTTTTAGTGAATCCCCCTGTTATTTAAGGCTTGCTGGTACAGGTGTGCATTCTTTTGATGCTCTTCATAGGTTTTGGCAAAGCGATGTGCACCGCTAAAGTCTTCTTTCGCGCAGAAATAGAGGTAGTCTGTGGTGGGCGCATTCAATACAGCTTCGATCGACTTTTTAGAAGGTGTGCAGATAGGGCCGGGCGGTAAGCCGGTAGTAAAGTAGGTATTATAGGGAGATGCGAAGGAGGTTAGTTCGCTGGTAATCCTTCTTAAAGCAAAATTACCAGAGGCAAATTTTGCAGTAGGATCTGCCTGCAGTTTCATTCCATGTTTCAATCGGTTAATATATACGCTGGCAATGAGTGGCTTTTCCTTATTATAGTTGGTTTCCTCTTCCAGAATAGACGCCAGAATAGTGACCTCAACCGGCGAAAGACCTATTTGCTGTGCTTTAGCTTTTCTTTCCTCCGTCCAGAACTTCGCATAATATTTCTCAAACTTGCGGTAAGCTTTGTCGGCGGTTGTATTCCACCAAAATTCGTAGGTGTCCGGCATAATGGCAACCATAGCTGTATTGGAGTCGAGGCCAAATTGCGAGAGGTAGACGTTATCATTGAGCATTTGTTGCAATACCAGGGAGTCTGCTTCGAGGTTGGAGGCGACGTAACGAATGAAGTCGCCTTTAGTTCTCATTTTGTTGATGACCAATTTGACAGGCGTTTGCCTCCCTGAGCGCAACATCCTTATTATCTCGAAGTTGCTCATTCCCTTCGATATCCGGTATTTACCGGCTTTAATCATGGTTGGGTATTTAGCCTGTTTCGCCAGGAAATCGAACGCATTGATATCCTTCACAAAATGCTCTCGTTCCAGCGTTTGCTTTACCTGATCATAATTCGCGCCTGTATGTATATATAAGAATTCGCCCCGGCCGAAGCTACCTGTATTGGGACCAAAAACCTTAAATGCAAAGTATCCTCCAGCGATCAGTAATACAATAAATATTGCAAGAAATATCTTTTTCGTTGTTCCTCCATTAGAAGGTTTTTTTCTTCTTTTTCCCTGAGCCATGGCAGATGCTAAAATAAAAATACCTGTTCCAAAATGAACAGGTATTTTATTATGAGTTTAAGATTTAACTTATTTGCTTTGCGGAGCAGGGGCACCTGTAGGTGCTGACTGTTGCTGTGCAGGAGCACTGCTTCTTTGCGGCTGGCGTGTTTGGTTCATTTCTTTTGGAGTGGCATAGAACAAAACAGAGATGATGCATAAGGCTGCAACGATACCCATTGAAGTCCAGGTTCCCTTTTCCATTGCATCCGTTGACTGCTTAACGCCCATTACCTGAGAGCCAATGCTGCCGAAAGCACCTGTCAATCCACCACCTTTAGGATTTTGTACCAATATTACAAACCCAAGTACTACACAAGTTACTATAATGATTAAAGTTATGATAACGATCATGATTCTTTCTCTTTTTGGACTTCGTCGATTTTCCGTGCAAAATAAGTCTTTTTCTGAGGATTGCGCAAACTTAATTTACGATACATTTCAATGGCTTTGTCAGGTTTCCCCTGCTTTACCATTATTTCCGCAAGCGACTCACTCGCAAGGTCTTCCTCCTTTGCTATGGAGTTAACGGCCATTTCAAAAACCGTTTCCGGTATTTCGTCGTTTTCTTCCTCAAGTGCCGCTGCAAGCTTCTCTTTTTGCCACATTGTTTTCAGCGCTTTTTGGTCTTCCTGCTCCTCCTTTGCTCTTTCTCCTTTCGTCTTAAAGTGTAAAAGCCATTCGGAGAAACTCATTACCACCATTAGCGATTTATCCACCTCTTCTTTTTGGTGGTCTATATCTGGCGGCAGTTCATCAGAAACCTGCAAGCCCTGATGTAAAAAATAGTCTTCCGTAAATATAGGCTGTATCAATGAATCTGCTTTTCTGTTTTGATAAAACGGAATTTGCTCCTCTCCTTTCCTCTTTTCGTTTTCGTTGGTCGTTGTTTCTTCCAGTGACGGTATGGGAGGCGTCATTACCACCATCTCCGGTACGGGAGGCGTTTCTTGTATGGCCGTCGTTTTAATTTCTTCCTGTTGAGAGGCTGAAATTTCTTCCTGCTGAGACGCAGAAGTTTCTTCTTCGATCTTATAATCGTTTTCTATCTCTATCGACACTACGTCTTCATCATCAAAGTCTTCGCTCAAGGCAGCGATTTCCTCATCTTTATAAGTGCCAAAAGGCTCCTCGTAAAGGATTTCATCCGGGTATTCTACATCTTCAGTACTCTCTACCGATGTATCTTCAGTTATTACAGCCTCATCTCCCTGCGGTATCACCTCTTCCTCATAAACAACAGACTCTGAGGAAACAGTTGCACCCAGAAAATCATGAAATAAAAGCCAGTTGCCCTTATACAGCTGCATCATATTCAACATCGCAGGCGCGAACGGTTGTTTTTTGTGGTGCTCGCCTGCTTCAATATACCGGGCAGGAACGAAGTAAGGATATGTTTTTATCAATGCAGCCGCATCTTTCCTGTCTGTCTCAGAAAAATCTGCTGGTTGCATCAGCCATTTTGTTATCACGGAAGGTTTTGTCATAAGCCGGAACTGTTACCAATTTACAAAAGCTTTATTAAAAATATCATCTGCAAGCTGATTGCCTATGTCTTCAATTAGTCCGGGTTCTGCAGCTTGTAAGGTTTGGGTGGCAGGAAAATCAGCAAAACGCGTAAAGCTTTGAGTGAAACTTGCTTTGTCGTTCAACCTATTTTTAAAGTTAACCTGCACGGTTATAGTTAACCTGTTTTGAGACGCCTGCTGTGTATTCTGTACTCCTGAAACCGTTACCTGGTACATTGTGACTGCACCGGTAATGTCGTAATCGGTATTGTCATTGTTTTGCGGTGCGAGGCCTGTCTGAGATAAAATACGGCTTCGGATTTTATCAGTTAGCGTAGCACTTAGCGTAGGCACTACATTTTGCGCATGGTTCTCCAGCACATGAATATTAATTGTCTTTCCCTGGATGGAGGCACCCGTAAAGCTATAAACGCCGCAGCCGGCGGATAAAGTAGCAAAGAACAGGAAAATAAGGAGAAAGCTACGATGCATAAAACGGCGGTAAAGTTACTCCTTTATATCGTACTCCTTAATCTTCCTGTATAGCGTCCTTTCCGAAATACCGAGTTCATTCGCTGCGTCCCGTCTGCGTCCTTTATGCTTTTTCAAAGCTTTTTGTATGAACTCTTTTTCCCTGTCTGCAAGCATCAGGGACTCTTCTATCTCCTCGTGATGATCCATTCTGTCATTCTGGATAACGTAGGGCGCTGGATTGCTATAAGGAGCCGGAGCGAGTGAGACTTCATTTTGCGGATGATAGGCAGGGAGTAGATTTTCGGGAATGGAAGCCGGAGAAAAATTTTGCCGGTGTGCCAATTCCAACAGTAATTGTTTCATGTCATTCATGTCCTTCTTCAGGTCAAAGAACAGCTTGTAAAGAATGTCTCTTTCTGTACCAGAAAAGTTATTGTTGTTCGCCCCTGAGGTAGACACTGTATTTACTGCAGGCAAAAGAGAAATAGCACGACTTTCCTTATTAGGCAGGAATTTACTTAGTGCGTCAGATGTAATTTGTTTTTCTGTAGAAAGCACTGATGCCTGCTCTGCAATATTTTTAAGTTCCCGTACATTACCATTAAAGGGATAGTTAACGAGTAGCTGTTGCGCTGCAGCATCGAGTTGAATAGATTGTGTACGGTATTTTTCAGCGAAGTCCGAAGCAAACTTTCTAAACAACAAAGGAATGTCCTCTTTCCGGTCTCTTAACGAAGGCACACGGATAGGAACTGTGCTGAGACGATAATATAAGTCTTCGCGAAACTTGCCGTGCTGCGTAAATTCCAGTAAATCCTTATTAGTGGCGGCAATGACACGCACGTCAGTTTTCTGAACCTTGGAAGAACCAACACGGATAAACTCTCCGCTTTCAAGTACACGCAGCAGGCGTGCCTGAGTACCGAGCGGCATTTCACCGATCTCGTCAAGGAAGATGGTTCCTCCGTTTACTGTTTCAAAATAGCCTTTGCGGCTCTCCACAGCACCGGTAAACGATCCTTTTTCATGGCCGAACAGTTCACTGTCAATAGTGCCTTCCGGAATGGCGCCGCAGTTTACCGCGATGAAGGGATTATGTTTTCTTGGCGATAGGGTATGGATGATATTGGAAAAAACTTCCTTACCGACACCGCTTTCCCCTACTATCAGTACTGTTAGATCTGTATTCGCCACCTGAACCGCCGTGCTCAATGCATGGTTGAGAGCAGGTGAGTTACCTATAATGCCAAATCTGTTCTTTATGCTTTGAATGTCCATGAATTAACAATGGTTAAAGGCCTGACTAAGTTGCTTATGAAAAAGTAAATCTTTTCTTTCGTGCTTTCTAATAAGATGGTTGTAGAGATGAGCATTAGATATCTGTCTCCTTTGCCATGCTCATAATCTATGATTACACCATTTCTCCCAGCAACGTAGCTGATGTTGCATCTGTAATCTTCACCTGCACATAGTCGCCTTTTTTCAAAGCACGGTCTCCTTTTGGAAATACGACCACTTTGTTCTGACTATTTCTTCCGCTCCAGTTTAGATCACTACGTTTACTTGTAGCTTCTATCAACACTTCAAATAGTTTACCTATATCATTTTTGTAACTCTCGCGTGAATGGCTGTTTTGTAGCTTAATGATCTCTTCTAATCTTCTTTTCTTTACGTCTTCCGGTACGTCATCGGTATAGCGGCGTGCAGCCAGCGTACCAGGTCGTTCGCTATAGGAAAACATATATGCCATGTCGAAGCGGGATTGCTCCATCAGACTTAATGTATCCTGATGTTCCGCTTCCGTTTCGTTGCAGAAACCGGAGATAACGTCCGTGCTTAGCCCGCAGTCCGGCATGATCTCCCGGATTCGCTTCACCCTGCTCAAGTACCACTCCCGCGTATAAGTACGGTTCATTAGCTGGAGTATCCGTGTATTTCCACTTTGAACTGGCAGGTGAATGTATTTGCAAATGTTTTCGTATTTCGCCATTATTTCCAGCACATCGTCTGTAATGTCCTTCGGATGGGAAGTAGAAAAACGAATCCGAAGCAGAGGAGAGATTAACGCTACTTTCTCCAGGAGCCTGGCAAATGTGACCGCCTCACCTGTACCTGTATTTTGAGCAGGATTGTAGTAGTAACTGTCCACGTTTTGCCCTAATAACGTTACCTCTTTATATCCGCGATCGAAGAGATCCTGACATTCTTTAATGATACTTTCAGCATCGCGGCTGCGTTCGCGACCACGTGTAAAAGGAACCACGCAAAAAGTACACATGTTATTACAGCCACGCATGATGCTTACAAAGGCTGTTACTCCATTGCTATCAAGGCGAACCGGCGCAATGTCGGCATACGTCTCTTCCCGACTGAGTAAGACATTCACTGTTTTCTGACCGCCTTCTGCTTCCGATATCAATCCAGGCAGACTGCGGTAAGCATCGGGACCTACAACTATATCTACCAGCTTTTCTTCCTCCAGAAATTTCGCTTTCAGGCGCTCGGCCATGCATCCCAGTACCCCGATCAACATTCCGGGGCGGCTATCTTTTATCTTTCTGAAAGTCTGTAACCGGTTCCTTACCGTTTGTTCTGCTTTTTCACGAATGGAACAAGTATTAAGGAAAACGAGATTTGCTTCTTCGAAATTCCGTGTTGCACCATAGCCTTCGCCTTGAAGAATGGAAGCGACAATTTCACTGTCGCTGAAGTTCATCTGGCAGCCATAGCTTTCTATATAAAATTTTTTGGAGTATTGATTTGGGTCGCTTTCAAAAGGTGCATAAGCCTCTCCCTGCCTTTCTTCGCGGATATCTTTTACAACCAACTCTGCCATAATTTCCGAAAATAATTTCCGCAAAGGTACAGGATAAACAATAAAATAAGGGCCGGGACGTGAAGAATTGGCAGATAGATTAGCTAACAGGTTGAGGAAGGTTCGGAGAGTTGGATATTGTTGGAAATTGGCACTACTTTAGGTCATAGTGCCTGGATATCCCTGGCCACTCAGACGTGGAATGGCTATTTAAGAAACGACAGATTTTAATGAATAAATATTGGAGAGTCCGTATTATATACGTCCTTCTTCAAAAGTCACCCCTTTGAAATAGTCGAGGTCTTTAACGAGTTTTTTCTTTTTTGCCTGCAATTGCAAAAAGGCGGTAAAGGACGAAAGAGGAGAGAGTACGAAAATACCGACAAGCAGCAATCTCTTGAATAATAGAACGCGTCCCTTTCTATTTGTATCGCCAGGGCCGCCTTTTTCGCGGATGAACTTAGCCCAATAGCGGAAGTTCTTAATACCCCGCTGCTCTAATAAGATAAGTCCCGGCTTCAACGTTACCGCATTAGCACGTACCAGACTCTTTTGAAGGTTAGGGAGATCGTTTGTGTTGAGATGTTTTAAAATAGTAATTCCAAATTTGTTTGTGCTGCTAATGTCGTTATCTGCGACGCCCGCATCTGGCAGCACACCCGAAGCCTCCTTTTTTCCTGTAAAGGTCCAGCGGATAATAGTAAGAAGGGACACAAGATTAGGATGGCGGTCTTCGAGTACGATATTACCTACCAGGTTTGCGCCTATTTCTTCGAGATCTTTCTTTACCTGCTCCTGTCCATGCAGCCACATGTTGCGGCAACCGACAACGGTTACTACAGGCTTATTCTTTAGTACGGCGGCATATTTGCTTTTAAGAAAGCCGGTGGTAGGTTGGGAGGGATTTAAAAACCATGGCTGATAGCCAAGAATAATAAGATCGTAGTCTTTTTGATCAACAGGCTGGCTGATTGGCTTTATAGGGATAGCAATCCTTGCCACAGTTTCCGGCATGGCGTCAAAAAAAGTATAGGCGCTCCAAGGCCAGGGGAAAGGCGTTTGCGGCTCAATGGGAGCAAAGTCAATGGTGGCGTTGTCCCCAATATCCTTTAACAGATGCTTTAGGATGTCGGCCATCTGCCCACTCTGCGAATAGTAGAGAACAAGGATATTTGGTTTCATAAAAACACTAAACTACAGTGAGATAAATATAGGCAAACAGAAAACGGGAGCTTTCCGGAACCATTACGAGTATGCGGTCTCCTTTTTTAAGTTTGTCACCATTAAAAAGCTCCTCAAGCATCAGGAATGGGGACGCGCTGCCTACATTGCCTACCTGCGTAAGGTTGTAAAACCATTTTTCTTCCGGCAGGTCCATACCAATGCTCGCAAGGTTTTCCCGTATCTGATTTTTGAAAAACTCGCTGGACATGTGAGGTAAAAAATAATCCACATCATCAGATGTAAGATTATGTTTGTCCATCAGTTTTTTGAGAAAGACACCGCCTTTAGGCACCACGTGCTCGCCCAGTAACCTCGTATCCTGCTTCAGCGCAAAAACACTCTCTTTGGCCCAGCTTTCGGGTTCCAGATCGTTCCAGCTGCTCAATGATTTGTCTTCATTTTTGGTGGCTCCGGCATACATACAGGTCTCCAACTCATTCGCAAATGAAGTGGTTTCAAGCCAATTGATCTGTAAAGAAATACCGCCTTCATTTGGAACGGACTGCAACAAAGCGGCACCGGCACCATCACTCAACATCCAGCGAAGGAAGTCTTTTTCAAAAGCGATATAAGGGTTTTCTTCAAGTTTCACGAGGTTTTCAGCTTCTGACTCAAAGCGCGATGCATGCATCCAGTTCGACAGACGTTCAGAGCCGACGCTTGCCGCTGTATTTGTAAGTCCACAGCCAATGGCCATGTAAGCGTACTTCATTCCCTGAATGCTGCTGCAGCAAGCTCCGGTTGCCGAAATAACTTCGACAGGGTGAATCGCTAATTCCCCATGGATCATGGCTGCATGTGAAGGAAGTATTTGTTCCGGCGAAGTAGTGCCTGCAGTGATCATTTCCAGATTCTCTATAGGCAATTTGTCATCAAAAAGCGAGCGGATCGCTTCTGCGGCCATCTGTACGTTTGTATGCGTTCTCAAGCCGTTACGAAAAGCATAGTAACGGGTTTTGATACCATTGTTCCTTAAGACAATCGCACGAGCTTTAGAAGGTTTTCCGTTGACCATTCCAAGCACACTTTCCATCTCGTCGTTCGCAACCGCTTCGTTGGGTAAATATTTCGAAAGACGAGTAATATAAACGGGTCTCACTATTCAGTATTAAAATTTGGCAGGCAAAGATAATTATAAACTATTGGTTTACTAATTCATAGCAAATTCGGAGCGTTCCGATTCTTGAAAAATAGGAAAAAACCGGCTACGATAATAATTTTTTGAGTCAAAAGCTTCCTGTTTTTTGAATGACAGATCTATTTATCCTTCAATTTCAGGGCCTCTCTGTTTTCTTCCTGCAGCAGGTCGTTATGTACCGTCACGGCTGCTTTCACGCCTTCCGCTGCGGCAACTACTGCAAAATGCATGTCAATCGAGGCATCTCCCGCAACATATACTCCTGGTACGTTCGTTTGCTGATGGCGATTTGTAATAGCTTCCCCTTTTTTCGTACAAAGGCAACCCAGTTGATCCACCAATATTCGGTTTACTCTTAAACCGTGATGGGTAAACACGGCAGCACATTTGAACTGAGCTCCATTTGTCAACTCCACACCGTGTAACGTTGTGTGATCATAAAGGAGGCGTGCGACTCTTCTGGTGACAACATTGATACCTTGGTCTTCTAAGGCTTTCTTTTGAAATGGTTTTAGATAAAATGCTCCGTCAGTAAACAAAGTGACTTTCTTGCTCAGATGTTTAAGAGCAATTGCCATGCCATAGCCATTTTTCTTTTGCGCATATAATCCGATTGGTTCATCCTTACATTCATAACCATCACAAAAAGGGCAATGGAAAACAGCACAACCCCATAATTCCCTCATGCCCGGAACATCAGGAATGGTATCGGTTACGCCGGTGCAAAGCAGTAGTTTTTTTGCCAAAAAATTTTCCCCGGAACTATCTGTCACGAGAAAGCCATCATCAATTTTCGCAGCTTTCTTTGCATATGAGCGAACAAAATTGACCGGGTAATGAGAAAGCTCTTCGGTGGCCAGTCGTAGAAAATCGGGTGGCAGTATGCCATCCCTCGTAATAAAATTATGTAAGCCGTGAGAGCGGAGATTCCTTTGATTTCCTTCATCAATGATGACAACGCTTCGCCTGCTTCTTGTAAGAACCGTTGCTGCACTTATGCCGGCTGGTCCTCCCCCTACTATTATTACATCCCATGGTTTTGTTCTCGCCGACATAAGCTTTCAATTGCTTGTGCAGACTTAAAAAGACCGTACCCACTAATGTTGACGTAGTTTAGTTGTGATGCAGTGCTTTAATCTGATCAAGTGCCTCCTGGAGCGAGGATGAGTTGGTCGCAAGGACTGATTTTGAAGGGAAGAGAAACAGGGGTAAAATTCTTATTCCTTTTTCCGGCTCTTTTCGACGGTAATAATTATTATAATCTTTTGCAGGATCAAATCTTTCCTGGTCAAGAATAAGGACATTGTGCTTCATAGCCGCCTTAACGATGTCGGCAGCGTTGGTGCCAGGGAATAGTATACATATTGCAAAGTTTGAGTGATCCATAACAGGTTTGTTTTCCGTTAAAAGCAAATACAAGGCCGAAAGCCTGCTATTCTGCATTCGGGAGATTATTTAACATTAGCCTTCTGAAATCGAGGCTTGGTGCTTCCTGAGGGTATGGATCAATTTTCCTCTTTTTCTTTTGGCTCGGTCGGTGAGAAGTACGATGAAGCTAACTGCCATATATGCTTTGATAAATATGCCAATGGTATTGAGTGCGATTTTTGTTTTCATAGCTCTAAAAGTTTATAGCGAGAATAAGGCAGGATAAAATGCTGAGGTAAACGATGATTTTGGCGGCGGGAGTAGCGGGGTGTTGCATTGATTTATGGAGTTTGTATTTCGTTGTTGTTTCTGAGTGCAAATATTGCCTGACGACAGTTCCGGGGAAAATTTCCAACGCTACTTAACCCCTGTTTTGCAAGCAGTTAACGGTAGTTTTATAAGCACTTAACAGCTGCTTTGCAACAATTTCGAAGAAGTGATTTGATGGGCGTCTTTGTCATGTCGCTGTCACGCGATAGTCAAATAGTTGTCATGTATTCGTATTACTAAAAAATATCCTTAGATTTATAAGTGTGAAGAGTGAAATATTATTCAACCAAAGCTGTTTGTTATGAAAAAAATCTACTCACTTCTATTTGCGCTTTTGGCCGTTGCCAGTGCCTCTGCTAAAACAACCAGTGTCACCATTCCCAACATGTTTCCCTACTATGGTCCGGGCATAATCGGTCAGGGGCTTCTTACAAGCAGGATTATCGGTTATACCCACCTTAAACATGATGGAACCAGCTTTGTTCCTGTAGATTCAACCACATACAGCTATACATTTGGCAGGGGAGGCCTACTCAATCAGGAAGAGATGGATGACAACTTCGTCCGTTTTGATCACAGTTACACTTATCGCTATGATCCGGTTGTAGGTTATATTAACCATTTCCATCGTTTCCAGTCTTTCAATTCTTCCAACGACGCGATGATTTACACCTATCAGAAATGGAATAGTACTGATGCTGCCTGGCGGGATTCTGCAAGGCTGTTGTATACATACACCGGCGCTCCTGCTATATTGGTGAAAACAATGTTTCAGATATGGTATAACCATGCATGGGCCGACCACGTGGAATACGATAATTCATACAGCAATAACGGGCTGGTAAGAATGGCTTCGCTTATCTACAGAATGTATTTCAGCTACGACAATAGTGGCAATCTAATAGAGCGTGAGGACAGCAGCTATAGCCTCGCGACCATGAGTTGGCACAGATCACAAAGGCTTTTGTTTACCTATAATATGACTAACGACATCAGTTCTTATATCGTTCAGCAATGGAGCAGCGGAAACTGGGTGAATGATGAAAAGTATGAGTATGTATTGAATGGAGCTTCTATAGCTGAAATAATCGTTTACAACTGGGATAATAACAATTGGGAATACTCAGGAAAGGATGTGTTTTCATACGATGCAAACCAGAATAAAACCATCGATGAATGGCAGTACTGGGACGCAGCTACCTCATCATTTAAGAGCGCTTCCCGTCAACTGTGGACTTATGATAGTTTCGATCAACCACTCACTTATTATTCTGAAACGTTTGAGCCATCTACCGGTTTATGGGCCAGTACTACCGACGATTTCTTATACAGATACTATTATCAGGCATTTAATCCTGCATCGGTTGCAGATGTAAAGGATAAAGATGTTTCTATAAAGCTCTTCCCTCAGCCGGCAAATAATACTCTTACCGTTGAGCTAGCTAAAAACCTTCCGAGCTATACCATCTCCGTACTTGATATTTATGGAAAGGAAATAAAGCATATCAATGCTAATGCGAAGAGTAATATAATTGACGTAGCTAATCTTTCTTCAGGTATCTACTTCCTTCGTATCAACTCCCTGGCAGCTAAGCAATTCGTTGTGACACATTGAGTAGTCAGATATTTTATTGATTGTTAAAAAGTCGTCGATTATCGGCGACTTTTTCTTTGTACTACGATTCAGAAAATGCTATTCATTCGGATATGTTCAGGAAACTTTTGCTTTCAGTGGTATGTTATTTGTAAAAGAGAAGGTATACGTTGAACTATTATCACAATGGAATATTCCGGTTTTGCCAATGCCGTATTGAGCCTGCTAGCTGTGCTGGCAGTAACATTTGTCGTTTGTTTTTTGTTGTATGGAATGTGGAAAGGGTATAATATGGAGAAGGATATGCGGCTAAGGAACAGGCGCAGGTATTTTTAATTGTTTGGTTTTTAGAAGCAGCTGTAAAGAGGATCGTTTTTCCTTGCTGAACCTTACTGTGGCTACCCTATAATGGCCGAAAGATTTCAATAACCCTTTTCTTTGTCTTGCTTTAAAATGCGGCTCTTCCGTAACAATTAGAACCCATTGGCAAGTCAACACAGAAAAGACGCCATGTCTTGTTCTGGTACGGCGTCTTTACAAAGTATTTTCGATTAAAGTTAGCGAGTGTTTTAAAGGCTATTTGCAGAGTCCATAGACGAGCTTTTAGGTACCGCGTTGTCTGGCCCATTGGTACTATTTGCAGTATCTGTAGCGTATGAATCTCTGATCGGTGTCGTAGAGGTATTAGGCGTTCCGGTGTTTTCGTCGGGGTTCATGCCTGAGCTATCAATATAGTGGGTGTGTTCATCATTAGTACCATTGCCACAGGCCGCAAAGCCTAAAATAGCGGCGGAGAAAAGTATAACTGCAATCGTTTTCATAACAAGTTCATTTAGTAGTTCTTACCGTCATTGGTTTTGCGGGTAGCGGGATTGTTATCCGGCACAGCGCTTTGGTTGGTGGCTGTATCATTAGAGTTTCTGTACACCGTGTCCTGTGCATTTGCCGGATTGTCAGCGCCGTATGTGGCGGGTGCTTCGCCGTTCAGGCTGGTGGAATCGATAGGAGTGCTGTGTGCGTTGTCATCCGCAGAATTATGTCCGCTGCAGGCTGCGAAAAGGCAAGCCGAAAGGCAGCAGGAAATAAAAGTAATCTTTAATTGCATGGCTATGCTTTAGCCAATTTCAGAAAAATACTATGCCAGTTTTGAAGCGGTCTATTGATGCAGTAGCGACTGTACATCAGGGTCGGCATCAATAAGACCCATCTGCCGTACTATCTGTGGCGCCCGCCACTTCACCCGGCGACTGGCAGGAACTACCGTAAATCTTTTGGGATTTGGCAGCGCTGCAATGATCATAGCGGCCTCCGCGCGGGAAAGGTTTCGGGCAGACTTATGAAAGTAATTTTGCGATGCCGCCTCGATGCCAAAAATTCCCGGCCCCATTTCTGCCACATTCAGATAGACTTCCAGTATTCTCTTTTTTCCCCATATCCATTCTATCATCTTGGTATAAAATGCCTCTGGAGCCTTACGCACATACTTACTCCATCCGCTTCCCTGCCAGAGAAAAACATTCTTTGCCGTTTGTTGACTGATAGTGCTGGCCGCTGCGCCTTTTGCACGTTTTTTCTTCCGCTTGCCAGTTTTGTCCGACATGCTTTTTTCTATCGCCTTCCAGTCGAAACCATCATGCTCGGGGAACAATTGGTCTTCACTTGCAATAGCGGCAAGCTTCACATTGGGTGAAATCTCATTCCATTCTATATAATCTCTTTTTAGCCCATAGCCCGTAAACAAAGATGTGGCCTGAGTGATGGTAATAGGCGGGAATATCCATCTGCAGACAACAACATAAAGAAGGGATGCTGCCAGTAGATAAAAGAACCATTTTATGATGAACCTTATCGGGCGAATGCCTGTTTTCTTTTTTGCCATAAAAAGCCTTGCACGGCGAATGCAAAGAAGCAGATTTTTTTCTCAATCTACGCCGTTTGCTCCTTATATATTTTCAGCAACAGTTTTATTCTGCTAATGATGTTGGAGTAGGGTAGCTGCTCAAAATATTCATCCAGTTCTTCAAGCAGTTTAATCCTTTCTTCCCTGTTTTCTTTGGTAATGCCTCGTTTTAGCAGGATAGATGAAGACGTTTGCATAGCTTCTTCAATCGCTTCTTTTTCCGTATCCAAAACTCCATTCAGTAGCTTAGTAATGTCTTCATGAGAAATCCCCTGAAGCGCATCGCTTATAGGAAATAATGCATCTGCCTGCAGTAGCTGTATGATTAAAAGTTGCTTTACAAGGTTGGCAGGATTACGTGCCGGAGCGTTTGCTTCGCTTACTATTATTGTTTCCTCCGGTTGAGGCTCCTGGTTAGAAAGCGATTGAATAAATGAAATGACCCGCGACCAGGAAAGGATGTAATAATCAATAACGACATGGTCGGTTTTCGGGTTTTTCCTATCCGTATGAAGCTTATTGATAGCGTTTTTGCAGAATCGGATCAGCTTATCAGCTGCGTCCTCCTTATCCTCGCTTGTGCGATATATCTGTTCGAACTCGCGGATGAGATTATCGAAATATTTACCGGACGTGATGAATGACTGGGCTGATTTTGGGGCAGACTGCTTCTGGGGCGGTTCCGGCTCCTTCTGTTCCAGCTTTTGCAGGTATTCATGCAGCTTGTCACCGCGTTCCACACGTTTTTTTACTTGTTGCTCGGTAAGCTCCAATTCACCGTTCGCAAGCTGAAGGAAGTACTTATTATCTCTTTGAATGATGTCCATTGAATGTAAGCATTAACCTCCTCCTCTCTATATATACAATTACGAAATTAAATATTACTTATGAAATTTTTAATAAAAACGACATGTAATATCGCTACAAATATGGCACTCATTCCGTGGAAAGGGAAGTGTAAAAGCGCGCTTAACCACACTTTTGCAACCGCTTAACCACCATTTAGTAATAACCAATCCCTTCATTGCCGCCGATACAAACTAGCCCGCACACACATGAGGGGATCCGCTCCCCATTTTTCGATGTGCAATAGCGACATTTCGATATCGAAATCCCATTTTTCGATATCGAAAGGAGGCAACTCGATGTCGAAAACTCGCTTTTTGATATGCAAATCGGACGTTCGAAAACCTATGAAGAAGCTCGAAATATACCACACGGGATTCTGCAGTGCTTTTCTTGAGCTTTTGAATGCTTGTCGTATATTACCAACGCAATATGCCATCTACGGAAAACAATTTTGCTGGAATGACAGTTAACCAACATTTATATGCAGCCAATTTAGACGACGAATAGACTTCAACCAGAGGAGGTATAGCCAATTTAGGACGACACCAAACTACAAATGACCATAAGAAAGTTTCAGGCAATTTTTTATTCTGTAATTGGACTTTGCATTCTGACAATTGTTATTGCGTTTACATCATTCGACTTTATTGAGGTTGATACCGCTGTAAATTGGACAATGCGATATTATGCGTTGCCAATTCTAATCGTAATGACGCCTGTTTGCTATTTTATTTATTTAAGATTTCTTAGACAGCACGAAAGGATAGAATATAAATCACAAAGTTGGACACGATTGCGGACAGTTTTTAGAATTTTTATTATGACACTGGCAATGACAGGGATTTTTATAGCTACGACTTTATCAATCATTATTCTTACTAACGCTTACTTTGGCGACAGTCAAACAATAAATTTGAGCGCAAAAGTTGTCGATTACTATACCACGAAAGGAAAGGGACGCACAAGACATTATATTAAAATCCAAGACCAAAAACTTGACAGAATTATTGAGCTGAAAGTTGACAGACCTTATCAAGTGGGACAGGTTTTTAATAAATCTATGCAAATTGGACAATGGGGACTTCTTTATGCCCATAAATAAACTGGCTATGCCGCTGTTCCGGATGTTCCGCAGGGCATCCGGAATTTGAGATAAAACCCCTTCTCTGAAGGGTATTCTGGCTCCAGCGGCAGCATAGAGCTCAATTCTTATTCATTACCCGCGGAAAGAAATAACATACATCTGTGTGCGTAGCCAAGGGCCTAAAATATACATTTGGCAACATTACAACCTCTCGGTCAGGAGACCGGCTTTTTATTTGTGTTGATTTAAGTCAGGCTGCGCTAAGACCTGCTGTTCCGGATGTTCCGCAGGGCATCCGGAATTAGAGATAAAACCCCTTCTCTGAAGGGTATCTGACTCCAGCGGCAGCATAGAGCTGTAATTCTTATTCATTCACCCGCAGAAAGAAATAACATACACCCGCTGTTTCAGATGTTCAGCAGGGCATCTACGCTCTTCTGGATGTTTCCAGCCTAAAAGGTGATTTGCATTACAACAAGAACTTTTCTACGCTCCGCATTGCAGTCACCTAAATTTATAAAAAGCGAAACAGGAACCTTCGCATATTGTGACAACGGTAGGCGGAAAAGCGAAAGTTTAAAGGTATTGTGAATGTGAGAACTTTCGGATATTTTGAGCTAGCGGTAATTTTGAAAAACGAACTGAAAGCAAAAAATAAATCGCAAACAATATTCATGAAACAAATACTAATGATGTTGACGATTTTTAATTTCGTTGCAGAAAAACACAGACAAAATAAGAAATCAAGAAATAATGAAAAAAATAGAATTAGACAATTTTGACAATAGAATTGCTTTTGATATGGGATCAAAAGTATTAGAGTTAGCTAAAAGTAGAAATCAACATATCGCAATAGAGATAATTAGACTAAATCATACTGTTTTTCTTTACGTTGACGACAGTCTACCAATGGACAAACACAATTGGTTAAGACGAAAAGCAAACGTTGCTAAACAATTCGAAGAAAGTTCATTAAGTGTTAAGAATGACTTGAAAGAAGGAAATATGACTTTGGGAGAGACTTTTGCACTTGACGAGAAAGATTTTCTTGCAAAAGGTGGAGCAATTCCAATCTTTGTTAAAGGTGCAGGTATGGTTGCAATTATTACTGTTTCAGGACTGCACGATGAAGAAGACCATAAAATAATTATTGACGCATTAAAAGGAAAATATTTTTAGACAGACAAAAAACTACCGCTAACAAGGGTTTGCGTCAGGCGGGCTGACGTGCAAACTTCGAGCTTTGTGCTTCTATTAAACTTTAGTAATAAATTTGAAGCTTTGCGCTCCCAAACCCGCCCGAACGCAAAGCCCCGAACCATTGTACGTCACCCCCGCTGTTCCGGATGTTCCGCAGGGCATCCGGAATTAGGGATAAAACCCCTTCTTTGAAGGGTATTCTGGCTCCAGCGGCAGCATAGAGCTGTAATTCTTACTCATTTCACTCGCGGAAAGAAATAGCAAACATCTGCGTGGCTAGCCACGGTGCTAAATACATATTGGGCTACGTCGTAACATCCCGGTCAGGAGGCCGGCTTTTTATTGGTGTTGATTGAAGTCAAGCTGCGCTAGGACTTCAACCACTGGGGTATGTAGTTAAACATGGGCTCTATGTCGTTAACCTTTCTGTGCATGTAGTTGAACATTGACTCTATGTCGTTAGCCTTTCTGTCTATGTAGTTGAACATTGGCTCTATGTCGTTAGCCTTTTTGTCTATGTAGTTAGACATTGACTCTATGTCGTTTGCCTTTCTGTCTATGTAGTTAGACATTGACTCTATGTCGTTAGCCTTTCTGTCTATGTAGTTGGACATTGGCTCTATGTCGTTAGCCTTTCTGTCTATGTAGTTAGACATTGGCTCTATGTCGTTAGCCTTTCTGTCTATGTCGTTAGATATTGACCCTATGTCGTTAGCCTTTCTGTGTATGTAGTTGAGCATTGACCCTATGTCGTTAGCCTTTTTCTTAAAGGCATAGGCGATTTTCAATAAATACAAATGATGACTATGGTGATCACTTAATGCAACTAATGATCACCAAACTATAGTTAACTAATTGTTTATAAATTGTCTTATTGATATTTATATTACTATCGTCCAAAAACGCCTGAAATAGTCTTATTGAGAAGGAAAGAACTTAAAGGAGTAAAGAAGGGAACTATCTGATAGGCAACGAACCGAGAGACCGGTTGTGTTCCTATTATAAAGACCATAGAAAGATGTAGTAGCAGTACAAGATGACGTATATGCCAATTATCGTATCACCCCACCACTTATCCCATCAATGCCTTCGTTTTAAGGAAAGGGTCCGGATTTTTTAAAGCCTGGTAATCTCCCACTGTACTCGCAAAGCTTGTCCATACAAGAAGCGGAAGGTAGCTGAGGGCAGCCTTTTTATCTTCTTTCCTGGTCATAATGAAACCGGCAAGCGCAAGCACAACATCGGCATTTGTCCAGATGGCAGCGAGTATGGGGCTCTTCTTTTTGAAATAAACATTATTGAATGAAAAGAAAATGAACCAGATGCAGGCCTGCAATAGAAGATACTTTCGTTTGTCTGAAATGCTGTGGTTACTCAGGAGTTTTCTTAACCCTAACAGAAGAAAGAAGTTATTCAATGTCCATGCAGGGCCAAAAGCCCATGCTGGGGGCGCCCACGGCGCTTGTTTGCGGTTTCGATAAACCTTTTTTTCATGTTTTTGGGATGGATTGCCGCCGGAGAGTGCTCCTAATGCAGAAACTGCAATAGAGATAAGGGCGATCTGCCACCACTTAAGTTGGGCGGCCTTGCGTTCTACTTTTCGGTTGATTGATGATGCCACGGGGAGAAGATTTGCCTAGTCACCAAAAGATAATGCCAGTCTTTAAGCAAATACCGACTCCTTCACCCTGTCTAGCGTGAAGCCAAAGGAAGAGCCTACGCCTGGTTTGCTGCGTACATTCACGGTTTGCCCGTGTGCCTCAACGATGTGCTTTACTATGGCAAGACCTAATCCTGTACCGCCAACATTGCGGCTGCGGCTACGGTCGGCACGGTAGAAGCGCTCAAATATCCGCGACAAATGCTCCTCACTGATACCAGGGCCATCGTCAGATATTTCAATATAGATATGCTTATCGTCCATAACATAGCAGCCGGCGGTAACATTGCCATTTTCTGTGTTGTACTTGATGGCGTTTTCTATAAGGTTTACAAGTACCTGTCTGATCTTTGGCTTATCTGCCGAGACGAGCAGCGGTCCTTCGGTTCCTTTCTTTAGGCTTAATGTGATTCTCTTCTCCATCGCATTGAGCGACAGTTCTTCGAAAACATCACTAATTAGATCCTGGATAATAAAAGTAGTTTGTATGATGGGAATCTTTCCGGATTCGAGATTTGATATTTCACCCAGATCATCTACTAGTCTTACAAGTCGGTCAATGCCTTTAGATGCATTGGTAAGGAATTTTTTGTGAACTTCAGGATCATCGAGAGCACCATTAAGCAGCGTATCTATGTAGCCCTGCACCGTAAAGATGGGTGTACGCAACTCGTGAGCCAGGTTGGTAAGGAATTCTTTGCGGAACTGCTCATTAGCACGCAGCAGCTCTATTTCCTGACTGCGTTGATTAGCCCATTTCTGAACGTCTTTACTTACCTCTTCAATTGACTTTTGCGGAAGTATATTATTATAGAAAAACTCTTCCTTTTTTGTTGCTTTGGTTTGGTAGATGAATTTGTATATAAGCTTGATCTTGCGATAGATGAACTTCTGAAGCGTAAAATAGTAAAGCCAGTAAGTGATGATGAACGTGATGGCAAAAATGATCAGTGGTACATACCATTTGCGGTCAACGGCGAGGCTTAGCAATGCATTGACACTGGAAATGATGAGCGCTGTAAACAAAGAGAGAATCCTTGGGGAAAGATTCTTCGTATCCCAAACCGACATGAACTAAAGCTAAGGCATTTCAAATTTATAACCTACTCCCTTCACCGTGGTAATGAGGTCTATTCCTGCCTTCTGCCTGATCTTGCGGATGTGCACATCAATCGTTCTATCGCCTACGATCACATCGGTGCCCCAAACGCGTTCCAGTATCTCATTTCTAAGGAAGACCCGGCCTGGCTTTGAGGCAAGAAGGGAAAGCAGCTCAAATTCCTTTTTCGCAAGTATAATTTCTTCGCCTTTATAGCTGACGGTAAATTTCGTTTTATTGATCTCAAGATCACCGAAGGAAAGCCTTTGCTCCAGTTCTTCTTCCTTCTTCAACCTGCGAAGTGCGGCCCCGATGCGCGTAGCGATCAGCTCTGGTTTTACAGGCTTGGCGATGTAGTCGTCAGCACCGATCCTGAGTCCTTCTATTTCAGATTTTTCATCATTGAGGGCGGTGAGGAAAATAATGGCAGTGTTTTGAAAGTCGGGGAGAAGTCGTAATTCCTTTACTGCCTGTATGCCATCTTTGTTGGGCATCATTACATCCATTAGTATCACATCCGGCCGGAACTCTTTTGCCCGGTAGATAGCTTCCATGCCGTCCGATGCGGTGGCTACCTGATAGCCTTTGTTCTTTAGATTATAACTAATGATCTCCAGTATATCGGGCTCATCATCAACAATTAATATCTTTCCCGTTAGCGTATCCATAAATACAGCACAATAATAAGATACATCCTCGAATGCAAAAGGGAAGCTCCATTATCTTATTGTTAAGAACCGATAATGATGCTTCCCCGAATATTACAGGTATAAGTAGTTCTAATGCAGG
>DATJDP010000100.1:0-8582 GCA_035497355.1 Flavipsychrobacter sp. | reverse complement strand
ATAAATAAAATAAGAAGAGGAAATGCTACGCTCGCACTGATAGAACTAAGAGAAACGTAACGTGTAAGAAACAACATGGCTAAAAATACCCCCACCAGACTAACAGCTACAAGAGGCTGAATGGCGAGTATCATTCCGAATAAAGTGGCGATTCCTTTACCCCCTCTGAAGTCCGCCCAAATGGGGAAGATGTGCCCCACGACTGCTGCAAGGCCTAAAAATATCTGAAGGTTAGTGATCTGTTCGCTATACCAGGGAAAAACGGATAAAAGGGAAAGCTTAACGGCGAGAAACCCCTTTAGCATATCTACCAGCATTACTGCGGAGCCTGCTTTTGAACCAAGGACCCGGAATGTATTGGTAGCACCTGCATTGCCGCTTCCGTGTTCACGAATATCAATTCCGTAAATTTTTTTGCTCACCCAGACGGCAGTTGGAATAGAACCGATCAGATATGCGAGTATGATGAGTATTGCTATGGTCATTACTTCAATTAAACAAAACGAAGAACGACAAATTTAGTCGTTTTCAAAAAATATCCTAATGATAATGCTTTTGATTTTTGTTAAATAACAGGCCTCTTCTATAATAATTAACTGAAATGCAAAAGGTTATTCCCTAAAAAACTTCAAAGCTACCCAGTTTTTTTCCGTCTGGCTGTCCTTGAGACGAAAACCTACATTTTGCGCTGCTTCAACTATTAGCTCTTTATCCTGCTGCAGGATGCCGCTCATTAATATCAGTCCTCCGATGTTAATTATATCGGCGAGCTGCTGCATATAACTGAGTAAAACGTTTCTGTTGATATTGGCTAAAACAATATCAAACTGTCTGCTCGCCAATTCGAGGGAACCTTGTTTTATGGTTATATCGCTTTGGTTATTCTTCGTCACATTTTCCTTCGCGTTTTCTGTAGACCATTCGTCATTGTCAATTGCGAGGACCTCTCCGGCATGAAGCATTTTTGCTAATATTGCCAGTATGCCGGTGCCTGTACCGAAATCCAGTACGTTTTTGCCCTCAAATTTTATATGCTGCATCATCTGCATCATTAGCTGCGTGGTAGCATGATGGCCAGTACCGAACGACATTTTAGGCATTATGACGATTTCGTAAGGCGTTTCCACCTTCAGATTATGAAAGTCCGCACGGATAGTGCAAAAGCCTTCTACTACAACCGGCTCGAAATTTTCCTCCCACTCTTTATTCCAATTGGTTTTTTTGATATCGTTAATGGTATAACTAAGTTGATAGGGTGCAAGCGTTTCTGCCACCAACTCCTCGTCGAGATCAGAAGCGGGCAGAAAGCCCTTTAGTGCATTATCCGTCTCTTCAAATCCTTCCACACCAGCGGCTGAAAGCAACGCAATCAATATTTCGTTCAGCTCGCTGTTGCCATTTTGTATCAAAATCTCTTTGTAGTCCATATTCGTTTTCAAAGGTATCGTTATTGGTATTGGCCGAAACAAAAAAACGTGAGCTTTTGCCCACGTTTCTCTTGTTAATAGCTAATGTTATTGTGCTGGTTTGAAAATGCTTTCGTCGATATTGGGATTTACTTCTACGGAAGTAAAGTTGATCGGCCCTGTTTGCTCTTGTTCGATTGTCATCGGGAACGTAATACCGGCGGGCAGTTTTTGGAAATTGCTGTAGTTAACCACCACATCTGTTTCTTTGCCATCTGCATTCACTTTCTGAGACTGACGAAGGATGTAATAGTTTGATGCGTCGAAGAAAAAAGTTTTCTCCTTTCCGTCTTTATCGGTCAGTTTCAGCTTTAGCACCTCGGTTCCTTCCATATCATCTTTGCCTAAAAACTCGATCTTGCTGCCATCCTTTTTGTAATTCAAAAACTCATCCTGAACCAGTAATTGATCCTGTGATTCTTTTACCTGATCTGCGGTCATTGGTTCCGGTTTTTGCTGCTGCTGAATAGGGAAGAAACCCCATCCTTCCTTATCTGTGATGATTTGGTAGTTAGAAGTACCCATAATTGTAATATCCATGCGCATGGCCTTCTTATTGACGGTGGTAATAATAATTGGCATTTCCATTCCCTGTATGGTCATGCTGCCGGTCATTTTTATAGCATTTACCTTCTTCCAGTTGGCTTCGCCACCAGTAGCTTCAATGTGTTTAGTTACTATTTCCTCAGCCGACTGTGCAAAGCTAGCGATGGCACTACTTGTCATGATAGCTGCCAGTACAGCGGTTTTTAAAAGTTTCATAAGTCTAATTTTTTCCGAAAATAGGAAGAAAGCATTAGCTGTAAAAAAATATTTCCGGGCCACTACCAACCACCTGTTGAAGGCTAAGACCATTACATTAATTCGCTCAGCTCCAGCCAGCGAAGTTCTTTTTCTTCAAGCTGTTGCGCTACTGTTGTGATCCGCTCACTGAGTTTTTGCAGGTCTTCGAACGGCAAATCGGCAGCACTCATCTTTTCAGCGATCTCTGCTTTCTCCTTTTCCAGCAAGGGCAGCTCCTTTTCCAACTGTTCAAATTCACGTTGCTCTTTATAAGAAAGCTTCTTTGATTTCGGATTTCGGATTTCGGACTTCGGGCCTTCAACCTTCTGTTCACTCTGTTTCGCTTCTTGTTCCTTTGCCAACCCCTCATTGCCAACTGCCAATTGCTTTTCTGCTTTCTGCCCTTTGCCCTCTGTCTTCTGCTCTAGCCTGTACTGTGTATAGTTACCCGGGAAATCTCTTACCTCGCCATCGCCTTCAAACACAAAAAGATGATCTACCAGGCGGTCCATAAAGTAGCGATCATGCGAAACGATCAGTAAACAGCCCTGGTATTCGCTCAAAAAGTTTTCCAGTACGGAGAGGGTAGGGAGATCAAGATCGTTTGTGGGCTCATCGAGAATAAGGAAGTTAGGATTTTTGAAGAGAATAGAAAGCAACTGCAGCCTTTTCTTCTCGCCACCACTCAGTTTAGAGAGATAAGTATATTGTTGGTCGGGCGGGAATAAGAATAATTGTAAAAACTGTGCGGCGCTTAAACTTCCGCCCCCTGCCAGCGGGAAGCTTTCTGCAATATTCTTTACGTACTCTATTACCCGCACGTCTTCTTTGATCTCCAGTCCTTGTTGTGAAAAATTGCCAAAGATCACAGTATCTCCGATATTGATTTTGCCGCTATCTGGTTGTACCCGCTCTTGCAGTATCTCAAGAAAGGTGGACTTCCCCGCGCCATTCTTTCCTACGACGCCGATACGCTCGCCTTTTTTGAATGTATAATCAAATCCTTTTAAGATCACCTTATCGCCATAGCTCTTATATACCTTCTTCAGCTCTGCAACTTTACCCCCGAGGCGGTTCATCTTCATTTGCAGTTCTACCTTGCTATCTATAATCTTTTGCTTCGCTACCGCCTCTACTTTGTAAAAATTGTCTTCCCTGCTGCGAGCCTTCGTAGTGCGCGCTTTGGGCTGCTTCCGCATCCACTCCAATTCCTTACGGTATTCGTTACGCGCCTTATCTATGGTTGCCTGCTGACTTTCAATACGGGCAGCTTTTTTCTCTATATAGTTCTCGTAATCGCCCTTGTATTCGTATAAGACACTTCCATCCAGTTCCCATATCTCCTCACAGACAGCGTCCAGAAAGTAGCGGTCGTGCGTTACCATCAGCAGCGTTACGTTTTCCTGATTAAGGTAGTGCTCCAGCCACTCCACCATTTCCACATCCAGGTGGTTGGTAGGTTCGTCCATGATTAGCAGTACATGCTTATGTTCAAACCCGATATCGATTAGTGTTTGTGCCAGTGCCACCCGCTTTCTTTGTCCTCCGGAAAGAGTGACGATCTGTTGGCTCAGATTATGAATATTTAACTTGCCGAGTATCTGCTTCACCTTAGTATCAAAGTTCCAGGCACCCAGTTCGTCCATTTTTACAATCGCCTCACCCAGCTTTTCAGCATCATTCTCTTCACTTACCGCTTCAAAATGTTTGATAGCATTGATAACCGGATGGTCGTGATGGAAGATGTTATCCAGCACACTAAGTGCTTCGTTGAATTTCGGCTCCTGTTCAAACAGTGCCACGGTTACGTCCTTATGTATCCAAACGGTACCATCATCAGGCGTCTCCCTGCCAGACAATATCTTAAGCAGTGTTGACTTTCCACTACCGTTTTTTGCCACTAAAGCAATTTTATCGCCCTCACTGATATGGAACGAAATATCCTCAAACAAAGGCTTTACGCCATAACTCTTACTGATCCCTTCTGCTGAAACGTAATGCATTTTTTAATGTGCTAATGTGCGAATTTGCTGATGTGCTAATTAGTGAATTTCGGGGTTCATGATTATTGTCCAACTGCCAACTGGCAACTGCTTTAAGGCGCAAAGGTAATGAGCTGATCTCCTAATTTGCCGATGTGAGCATTTATGAGTGTGAGAATTCTCGCCTGACTATCAATTCATCAATTTTCAATTTCAAATTGTTTGGTCCTTTTTGTTCTTCGGTGTATAAAGGCTGTGGATCAAATCCAGATATTACGACTGTCGTGATTTATCCAAGTAAGTAAAAGCAGAAAACGTTCATATTTTCCATTTAAACCTTTAACTGTTAGCAGGAGACTTTTAACTGCACCAACTAAACCTTTAACCGGGACAATTGAAGCATTAATTGACAAGACTAAACGTTTAATTGCTATGATTGCACATTTAAGTGCTACAACTAAAGGGTTAACTGCTACAACCAGAGGTTTAACTACGACGATTAGAGTTTTGGTTGTTACAATTGAACGTTTAATTGCTACGATTAAACCTTTAACTGCTACGGTTAAACCTTTAACTGCGAGAATTATACGTTTAACTAAGGTGACTAAACTTCTAATCGCTACGATCAAACCTTTAATTGCTACGATTAAATGTCTATGTATTACGATTAAATGTTTAATTGCTACGACCAGACCTTTAAGCGTAAAGATTAAACGTTTAATTGCTACAATTGAATGTTTAATTGCTACAATTGAACCTTTAATCTTTAATAATACACTGGTCCAGGCGTCTCACCTGGAGTGATCATTATGAAACGTCGGCTTCTATTAAATTAGTTGTTATAGGTTGAAGTGAGGTGAAAAATGTTCTGTAGGGGCGAACCTGTGTGTCCGCCCAACTCCGACATCATAGACAATAACTAAAGGGATGTTTGTATATTAAAAAGATAGTAGAGGAAACCACTGCAATTCCCGAAACTACTTTCAGGACGTCGTATGGCAAAGCACCTTTCATTGAGCGTTCATCTCGTCGTGTCCTTATTGCAATTTCCGCTCATAACACCCTTCAAACCAGCCAAAATTTTCTGTTTTAAATTAAAACGCCTATTTTTCTAATCTTTAAAGGAGGACGAAACGTTTATGATCATAGGTGTATTGAAGGAACAGGCGCCGGAAACAAGGGTATCGCTGGTGCCTGAAGTAGTGGCGCAACTGGTAAAAATGGGTGTTACAGTATATGTGGAAGATGGAGCCGGTGACACGGCTTTCTTTCATAACAAGGTATACATAGATGCAGGCGCGACAATTAAGCAGTCAAACGAAATAGCTGCATCGGCAGACATGCTTCTTACTATTAATGCTGAAAATGTACCGGACAACTTAAAGCCGAATACCACGATACTTGGGGTTTTTCAACCGCTTGTTTATCCAACCTTAATGCAGCAATTTGCGGATAGAGGAATTACCGTGTTCAGTCTCGATACCATTCCGCGAACTACTCGTGCACAAGCAATGGACGTACTTAGCTCACAGGCAAATATTGCCGGCTACAAGGCAGTATTGCTGGCGGCGTATCAGTACAGCCGCTATTTTCCGATGTTTATGACAGCCGCCGGAAGCATTGCTCCGGCAAAGGTGCTGATACTCGGAGCCGGTGTAGCAGGCCTTCAGGCCATTGCTACGGCCCGGAGGCTCGGTGCAGTGGTAGAGGTATTTGACACCCGGCCTGCAGTGAAAGAAGAGGTGATGAGTCTGGGTGGAAAATTTATCGAAGTGGAAGGCGCTGCAGATGCTTCCAAAGCCGGTGGGTATGCGGTAGAGCAGAGTGAGGATTTTCAGGAGCGACAGAAGGCAAAAATCTACGAACACGCGCGAAAGGCAGATATCATCATCACTACCGCGCAGATACCAGGCAAAAAAGCACCTATCCTTATAACCAAAGATATGCTGGAAGACATGCGATCGGGTAGTGTGGTTATCGATCTTGCGGCCGCTACCGGAGGCAACACAGAACTTACCATTAATAACCAGACGGTGATGCATCATGGTGTAACGATTATCGGCAATTCTGCGCTTGCTGCATCCATGCCATCTGATGCGAGCAAATTGTACAGCAAGAATGTGCTTAATTTTTTAAAACTAATCCTTACTAAAGAAGGAAACATTAACCTTAACTGGGAAGATGATCTGGTAAAAGGTACCTGTATAGCGCACGACGGAAAGATCGTGAATGAACGTGTGCTTGCTTTATCTCCTTCAAACACAAATGCATAAATAAATGGATACACTTTCTCAGCTTTTTACAGACATAGCAACCTACCGCCTGCTTACAATTGTTATATTATCCATCTTTCTTGGTATTGAAGTTATCTCGCGGGTACCATCTGTATTGCATACGCCACTAATGAGCGGTGCTAATGCGATCCATGGGGTGGTTATCATAGGGGCAATTATCGTGATGGGACAAGCCGCATCAGACGATTACCTGTCGCTGACGCTTGGATTTCTTGCGGTAATACTGGGTACGCTAAACGTAGTTGGTGGATTTGTGGTGACGGACAGAATGCTGGAGATGTTTAATAAGAAAAAAAGGAAATAATATTTAAGGGGGAAATTCCACGGGGACAAATTCTAAAGAGAGAAATTCCGAATCCCAAAGGAAAATCCAGCGTTATATTCTAGGAATCAAATCCAGGTTTCAAATTCAACCATGAATGATCTTGAAATAAGGACATTAAAATTTGCGAAGGAAGTACGTGATTTTTGTCGCGGTATAAAGCCCGACGTCGTTTCTACGGTTTATATCCGTCAGGTTGTTCGCTCTTCTTCTTCGATTGGTGCTAATTATATTGAAGCAAATGAGAAACTTGGCAAACAAGATTTGATAATGCATCTTCGAATAGCGCGAAAGGAAGCGAAGGAAACGAAGTATTGGTTGGAGTTACTGGAAGGCCAACCCCAAGAGACCAGCCGATTGAAAATGGAGTCTGAAGAATTAAGGAGAATTTTATCTGCTATTATCAATAAAGTACAACAAAAACAACTACTCTGAGTTCCGCGTTTGGAATTTAGAATTTTAAAATTTGGAATTTCTATATGGTGCTACCATTAAGTTATCTAATAGGTTCAGTAACATTCATTATCGGTCTTAAAATGCTCTCGCACCCGGATACTGCGCGAAGGGGCAACCTTATTGCTGCCGGTGGGATGACAATTGCAATCCTCGCTACCATTTTCCTCTGGACCAACCCGGTATCTGGCGAAGGCCTTCATAACTATGGGTGGATCTTCGGAGGACTGATTGTTGGCGGGATTGTGGGAACATTAGCTGCCAAAAAAGTACAGATGACGGCAATGCCGGAGATGGTAAGCATATTTAATGGTATGGGTGGGGCATGTGCCATGCTTATTTCCATAATAGAGTTTCATAAGCCGGAACCGCATACACCAGGCATTTTACTGGTTATTGCTCTTGGTATGGTAATCGGTACAGTCTCCTTTGCAGGCAGTGTTATCGCTTGGGGCAAGCTGAATGGAAAGATAAAAGACAAAACAATTCCCGCCGGTCAGGCTGTTAACTTTTTTCTGCTAGGTGGCATCGTAATTCTTGCTTTCCTTATTGTAACAGGTGGTACTACCTATCATTCTCTGTTTTATATCATGCTGGTGCTTGCCGCCCTGTACGGTATATTATTTGTTATGCCGATCGGCGGAGCGGATATGCCCGTGGTTATATCTTTATTGAACTCCTTTACAGGGGTAGCAGCGGCTTTTGGCGGTTTTCTCTATGATAATCCCGTGATGCTAACCGGCGGTATTCTTGTCGGTTCTGCCGGAACTATACTGACCATATTGATGTGCAAGGCTATGAATCGTTCCCTGAAAAATGTTCTGATAGGATCTTTCGGTGGCGCAAAGGGGGCCGTGCCTGTGGCCGGGGGCCACGAAGGAGCTGGTAACTATAAGGAAATTTCATTGAATGATACAGCGGTACTAATGGCTTATGCACAGAAAGTAATGATTATTCCGGGATATGGCCTGGCAGTGGCACAAGCGCAGCATGCTTGTCATGAGCTGGAGAAAATATTAGAAGAGAAAGGGGTGGAGGTAACCTATGGCATTCACCCTGTTGCAGGCAGGATGCCTGGGCACATGAATGTACTACTTGCAGAAGCAGATGTACCCTATGAGAAGCTCAAAGAAATGGAAGATGCCAACGATGAAATGGCACAGACGGATGTGGTGATGATCATTGGAGCAAACGATGTGGTTAATCCGGCTGCAAAAGAAGACCCTTCAAGTCCTATTTACGGAATGCCTATACTGGAGGTAGAGCGGGCCAAACATGTAAT
>DATJDP010000099.1:0-3949 GCA_035497355.1 Flavipsychrobacter sp. | reverse complement strand
CGATATCATAACGGTATACTTCTTTTCTTCTTCTTTCTTGATCATTTATGAAACTTTTAATAAGCCAAAATGTGTCAAGTTTTTTTAGGGTAAGACAGTCCTTTGTCACACGCAGCATGCCACAGGCCTAACATCGTATGTCCTACCCCACACATCGCTCGTCCTGTGTCAAACGCTGTAGGTCCCTGGTCGCAAGGCGTATGTCCCGGGTTACACGGCGGCTGCAGCCCCTTTTGCAACGGTCCCCAGCCACCGGAATCGTGCCGATCTATTAATTTTTTTGAAAAAAATCGGCTTAACACTTGCATAACAAGAAATCATGGTTTATCTTAGCTTCTACAATATTTAATTGGCTTCAGGAATGGGGATTTTTAAGGCTAATTAAATCAAGGGAATGAGATTTTTATTTTTACTACTTTTTTTATTTCTACTTACCGTTTCTGCAAAGGCACAATCCCGTGCTTCCGCCTCTCAGAGGATACAACTTGTTCTGAATCCCATTATTGATATTAAGTTTAGTGAGGCAGATGCCGACCAGGGCGCAATGGTGACGATGCCGTTCAACACTGTGCATCAATATAAAGACGGCGTTTTTTCCGGAACTCAGGAGTTGGAGGTTCGTTCTAATAAGAATTTCAAAATAAGCGTTCAAACAGACGCTTCAAACTTCCAGTATAGCGGAGCCACCAATGGCGCATCTATGCCGGTAGATAATACGCTTTTCATGTCTGTAGTAAATAATAACACAGGCGGAATTGTAAATGGACCATTCGACAACAGCTATCACTCACTTTCTTCTGCTGCACAAGATGTGATCTTAAACGGAAGAAATGGTGAAGAAAAAAGACTGGCACTTGCGTACATGGCCAAGCCAGATATGTCTTACCCTTCCGGCATATATTCAGTGGGAGTCATCTACACGGCTACACAGCCATAAGACTGCATCCTCTCAGCGCTGAATGATCCATTCGTCCCAATACCTCAAACTTTCCGTTTTCATGAATGACACCGAGGTCTTCCGTAGCTATAAAGGCACACGAATCGAGGTTTGCAAGGTCAATAATGTTCAGGCAGCCACTTCCTTTTTCCTGTACCTGTAAAGGGTCGTTCAAATCCCGCACCAGCACCTTCATCGTTGCACTTGCCTGAAACATCCCGCTTTCGGAAGCATAAGCCTGGGATAATAATTCCGTCATGCCATACTCCGAATGTACAGACGATAAATGCCATTGCTCTTTTAAAAAAACATGCACCTCGTCTCTTGTCCATTCCTTTTTTCTGCCCTTCATCCCCCCGGTTTCCATAACTATGGTTTCCTTCAAGGGCATAGGAAATGCAGCGGCAAAGTCAAGCAAAGCAAAAGTTACGCCCAGCAAAATTGTCTTCTGACCGCTCTCCTCCAATTGTTGCAACTGCTTTGCCAGCGCCTCCCATTCATTTAAATAAAAGCCATTGGATGCTTGGCCGCTCTCTTTCATCAATACCTCCGCCATATATACAAGCGATGCATTCTTCCTTTCCAGATAGGACGGCAGCAACGCAAGGAACACATACTGAGAAGGCTCCCCATAGAATTCTTTAAAGCCTTTGAGCAGCGATGCCTCGTACAGTTCTTTATCAAAGACAAAGTGCTGGCTTTGAATTTCCCCGGTGGTACCGCTGCTTTTAAATATCACTGTTGGTTCTCCTGTTTTACCGGTTGTCACAGGGTGAGTTTTGAAGAATGAAATGGGAAGACAAGGAATCTGAACTATTTCCTTTACCACTGCAGGATCAATATGCAGTGCGTCCACGAATTGGCGATAGATACTATTGTTCTGATATTGGTACCGGAACAGATCGAGGGCAATAACATTAAAGCTTTCAGCGTTTATTTTATGAATATATTGTGACCTATGGCTCGGAAATCTATTCATCCGTTTATCTAACTTTGAAAGTATGAGATGGTTAATATCTTTATTATTGCTTGTTTCCTTTAGCTTTTCCGCTTGCAAAAAAGACGGTAACAATAAAAGCAGTGTACCGCAAATTACATTGATATCAGTTACTCCTACAGAAATAAAAAGTGGCGATGCGGAGGGAAACATCATCATAACTTTCAATTTCACCGATGGAGATGCAGACCTGCTCGATGCGAGCGGATCAACCAAAGGCTTCCTTTCTCAGACCTACGACTCACAATACAATACTTCCTTTAAGCTTCCACCGGTTTCTATTGATTTCCTTGATCCTTCAAAGGGCCTCGTTGGCCGGGCAAGCGTAATTGTACCGATGATTCCCTTCGTACTGGACTCCTTGCACGAGAGTGCCAATCCTTTTCATTTTGAGCTGTATGTAACTGATGCAGCAGGACATCAAAGCAACAGTATTACCACGCCAGATATTACTATCAACCCGTAGCAAAACTTTACAGGCAGAAAAAATCCTTCAATCAAAGACTGAAGGAAACACGCTTACCCAAAACCAGCGCCGTTATTTTCTAAGCAGGCTTGCCCAATACTTTAAGCATCTTGCCGTGCTCCCAGATAGCATGGAAAAAAGTCTTCTGGACATTATAAGGAAGATTATGCTCCCGGGCTGTTTCAGCGACGATCGCAGCTATTTTAGGGTAATGAATATGGCAGATCTGAGGGAAAAGGTGGTGCTCTATCTGATAATTAAGCCCTCCGATAAACCATGCGGTTACTTTACTGTCGGGACAAAAGTTCGTTGTATTGAATAATTGGTGTACGGCCCAGCTGTCCTCCATTTTGCGGGCAGGAGTCGGCTCAGGGAAGCTTGAAGTTTCCATCACATGCGCCGGCTGGAAGATACAAGCCAGTCCAAGTCCTGCCATCATATGCATCAACACAAATCCAAGAACTACATGATACCATGGAACATTGGCAAATAGAAGCGGCAGCACAATAATATACGCGACGTAGACAACCTTCAGCAGGCTAAGCTCCCATATTGCCTTCTTTAGAGTTACCTTCTCTTTGCGCAGCATATCAGACTTTTCATATCTTATCAGCTGCCTGAAATCCTTTACTGTTACCCAGAAAAGATTCATGATCATGTAAAGGAACCATGCATAGATATGTTGGAAACGATGAAAGGAATAACGCGGCTTGTTCGGAGTCATTCTCAATAGCACTCCAGCATCTATATCTTCATCCAGACCTTCGAGATTCGTATATGTGTGATGCAAAATATTATGCTGAATTCTCCAGTTTCGGGAATAACCACCCAGTATGTTCAATACATTACCAAGAAACTGATTTACAAGCTTATTTTCAGAATAGGCTCCGTGGTTAGAGTCGTGCATCACCGAAGTGCCAATTCCAACAATGCCCAGTCCCATTAAAAACCAGGTAAGGTAGAAGAAGGGAACACTAAAAGATGCGATGCCGGAAACCATTAAAAGGTAGGGAACAAAGTAAATCGCCATCATGACTACAGTCTTCACTTTCATGGCGCTATTTGCGTATTTGGAGACGCTGTTTGTCTCGAAGTAATTTTCAACTCTTAGCTTGACTGTATCATAGAAACCGTTCTCACCCTTTGGCGCGAACTTTACCAGAGGCTTTTTATTATGCACTGTTTAGATTTTAGCTGTAAAGATAAACTAAACCGGACAATCGTTAAGTTAAAGTAAACTGTAATAGTAGTAAGTAAAATCAAAAAAAGCTCCCAATCGGGAGCTTCGTGGATTTATACTTCAGGAAAAAAGGGGCTGTGTTATTATTGCTGTGTAGCAGTGTAGATCACATCGGTAGTATAAGTACCTGCAGGGTAAGCGAAACCAGGAGTTGCTTTATACTTTACTGCAAAAGTCTGGTTGCCACCGTTTGTAGCATTAGTGATCAGGTTAGCTGCTGTAGCAGAAAGAGCATTGTAAGCAGATGTAGAAAAACCTTGTCCTATTTGTCCGCCTGTATTGTTAGCAGTAAGCATTACACCAAGAACA
>DATJDP010000098.1:0-8738 GCA_035497355.1 Flavipsychrobacter sp. | reverse complement strand
GTTATTTTAAAGAATATCTCCCTGCCCTGCCTGTGAATCTGATTGCGATAGACGAAGCACACTGTATTTCACAGTGGGGACATGATTTTCGTCCCGACTATCTAAAAATAAATGAGCTAAGGGAGGAGCTTCCCGATGTGCCCATGCTGGCACTGACCGCTACGGCAACCACCGAAGTGGCTCAGGATATTATTAGTCAGCTCGACCTTCGTAATACTGAGGTATTCCGTCAGAGTTTTAAAAGAGATAATATATTTTATTCCGTTCGCTACAGCGAGAACAAGACAGGCGATGTAGTAAAGGTGCTGGAAAAAGAAAAAGGCAGCGCTATCGTCTACTGCAGAAGCAGAAGGCAAACAGAGACCCTGACAAAACACCTGAAAGATTTCGGCATTGACGCTTATGCATACCATGCAGGAATGGCAAAAGCAAAAAGAGAGGAAATGCAGAACACCTGGATGAAAAGCAGACAGGCAGTAATTGTCGCTACTACTGCTTTTGGTATGGGCATTGACAAGCCGGACGTACGCTTAGTACTGCATTATGACGCACCGGAGCATCCCGAAGCCTACTACCAGGAAGCAGGAAGGGCGGGAAGAGACGGAAAAGCTTCTGTGGCAGTTAGCCTGTTCAATCATTCAGACATAAGACGGCTGGAAGACAACGTAAACCTTCACTTCCCTCCTGAAGCATATCTGAGGCAAGTGTATCAGAGTGTCTGCGAATACCTGCAGATACCGATCAGCGCAGCTCCTGAGCGTTATTTCCCCTTCGATCTTATTGATTTTTGCAAAAAATTCGGTCTGCAGCCGCTGGCAGCTTCGTGTGCATTGAAAACACTCGGGCGCGAAGACCTCTGGACCATTACGGAAACAGCATTTCAACCTACTACGATCAAAATAATTGTTGACCGCACGGAGCTCGACGAACTGCGCAGCTCAGCACCACATCTTGCCTTTATCACCACTGCCATGCTGCGGTTGTATGGCAGTTTATTCTACTACCCTACCCCTGTGCGGCTGAGCGCTATAGCGCAACAAGCAAAGCTCAGGCAGCCGGAAGTGCATCAATACCTGTTGCTGCTGGCAAAAATGAACCTGATTGAATACCAGCAACCGAGCGAGGGAGCGCAGCTTTACTTCCATCACATGCGGGTAGACAGCAAGCATCTGCTGATTGATACCGAACGGCTGAGGATACTGAAGATGCGCGAACAGGAACGAACAAACCAGATGATTGCCTTCCTGCAGCAAAAGGACGTTTGCCGCGAACGGTTTCTATTGAAATACTTTGGCGAGAAGGAAAACGAGAACTGCAACCACTGCGATATATGCCTAAGCAAGTCAAAGCCGCCGGCGACGGATATAAAACAGCAGATACTTGAGCTGATGGGAAAGGGACCGTCGCTTCACGAGATAACCGCAGCTTTTGATGAGCGACATAAGGAAGATGTCATTTCCTGTCTGAGACTCCTCACCGACCAGGGGAAGATAGTCCGTAGCCCCGAAGGGAAGTTTCTTTTAAAGCAAAACCAACAATTTTAACGTCTTTCACTGTCTTTAATATCAATTCACTTATTAATTTGCCTCAGATGAACCAGACATAACAGAAGTATTTTCTGTCTGAGCTTTTCTGTCTACAAAACGACTACACATCTTCCGATGAAAAGAAACTTACTAATTGCTGCGCTTTGTTTTTTCAGTTTCCAGCTTTTTGCTGCCGATGGCTACCACATAAAGCTGAAGCTTACAGACCGAAAAGACTCGATGGTCTACCTGGCGCATTATTACGGGAAAGGGTTCCCTGTGGTTTACAGGGCCGACTCATCTAAACTGGATAAGCATGGCAACGCAGTATTTGATAGTAAGGAAAAGATCGTAGGCGGCATATACATGATACTGCCTTCCGACAGAGGCAGCTATTTCGAATTTCTGCTGGACAATGGCGATGATATAGGCATAACAGCAACAATGGATCATCTGCGTGGTAATATTAAGTTTACAAATTCCCCTGTGAACAATGATTTTATCGAGTATCAGAATTTCCTTTCAAAACTCGCAGACAAAGAAAAGGAGCTAAAGAGCGAACTGGCGAAGGCGAAAACAGCAGGAGATACCGCACAGATCAGAAAAGAGGCCGGAACGATGAAGGACGAAATGGAGCAGTATCGGAACACCTATATGAACAGGCATCCCACTACCCTGCTCGCTTCTATTTTCGCCGCTATGAGAACGGTTGACATCCCTGAAGGAACACACTACACCGCAGATGGAAAGGTAGACAGCAGCTTCGCCTATCGGTACTACAAAAACCATTTCTGGGATGGCTTCAACTGGAGTGATAATCGCCTGATACACACGCCACTCCTGCAAACAAAGCTTGATGAATACTTTAATAAAATAGTGTATCAGCAGGAAGACTCCGTGATACAGGAAGCCGATAATATCCTGCAGAAAGCAAAGGGAAGTGAAGATCTTTTCAAGTTTACGCTCAACTGGCTAAGCACTAATGCACAGACCAGCAAGGTGATGGGCATGGATAAGGTCTTTGTACACCTTGTGGAAGACTACTACATGAAAGGAGATGCGACCTGGCTTTCAGATGACGAGCTTTCCAAATACATTGACAGGGCTAAGAAAATTGCACCTAATGTGATCAATAACCCTGCTCCTGACTTCGTAGCAGACGATGCAGAAGGGAAAGAGCACCGTCTTTATGATTTTAAAGCGAAGTATACAGTACTAGTCTTCTATTCATCCGATTGCGGACATTGCCAGCATGAGCTACCGCTGCTTGACTCTGTATATAAAGCAGAACTAAAGGACAAAGGTGTGCGGGTCATTGCCTTCAATGTTCATAACAATGAAGATCAGTGGAGAAAGCTGCTGGAAAAAGATAAGCTCGATGGATGGCTGAATCTCTGGGATCCGAAATACAAATCGAAATTCTGGCTGAATTATGATACACAGTTGGTGCCTGCAATCTATTTACTGGATCAGGACAAGATCATTCGTGGCAAAAAGCTCGATCATACTAACATTGCAAAAGTGATAGATATTATTGAACGTAAAGCAATGCTCGGTAGAAAGTAATTGTGCCACAATTGAATGAATAAGACCTATAAGGTTTTGAAAATCTTATAGGTCTTCCTCTGTGGATACCGGCGGAAATTGCGCTACCTACTGACGGAACACCTTTTTTCTCTAACCGAATTCCTTTTCTCACAAACTGAATTCCTTTTGTCAGAAACTGAATTCCTTTTGTCACGAACTGAATTCCTTTTGCCAGAAACCGAATTCCTTTTGTCGTAATCTGAATTCCTTTTCTCATAAAACGAATTCCTTTTGTCGTAATCTGAATTCCTTTTCTCATAAAACGAATTCCTTTTGTTACAATTTGAATTCCTTTTCTCATAATCTGAATTCCTTTTCTCACAAACTGAATTCCCTTTGTGACAAACTGAATTCCCTTTCTCACAAAAGGAATTCCCGGACAAAAAAAAGAGGGTTGTTCCTTGCGAAACAACCCTCTTTTCTTCCTATAAGAAAAGCAATAATTAGTTCCTTCTTCCACCAAATAAGCGAAGCAGGAATAAAAAGATATTAATGAAATCGAGATAAAGAGTAAGTGCGCCAAGGATGGAAGTCTTCTTTACATTGGCAGCGGCAGTACCTTCATATTCCATACCTGCTCCAATTCTTTTGAGCTTCTGTACATCGTAAGCTGTAAGTCCCGTAAATACCATAACACCAATAATACTAATGATGTAATCCATTGTATTGCTGTGTAGAAAGAAATTGATAACCATAGCAATAAGGATACCTATTACGCCCATGCTCAGGATTCGACCAAAGCTTGTAAGGTCTTTGTCTGTGGTATAACCCATCACGGCCATCACACCAAACATGGCAGCGGCAGAAAGGAAACAACCGACTACCGAACTAGCCGTGAACGCAAGTAAGATAAAGCTGAAACTAATACCATTTATAGCGGCGTATAAAAGGAACAAGGCTGTCATAGCTGGCGCGCTTAACCTTGCAAAGCCAAAAGACATAAGCATTACAAAGCCTAGAGGCGCAAACATTATCACCCATCCGAGCATGTTCAAACCACCTTGCGGCTTCACGAGATATTGAATTAACAGCTCTTCATTAGATGAGAAATACAGAGCGACAGCAGCAGAAATACCCAATGCTAAGAACATCCATAGGAATACATTAGCAACGAAATTTTTGGAGATGGCATGAGAACCGGTATTTTCTACCACATTAGCGCCAAAGATATCATGGCGATTCTGACCAAAATTGTCCATAAAGTGAATTGATTTTTTTTAAAAATACACAGTTAAAGCAGAAGAATACCTTAAAGTTTCTTCCTGCTCGCAAATACGTGTATGCAAATAAAGGCCTTAAATTTCTAAGAGATAAATATCTTCTGCTTTAATCTTAAGAACGGTGGATAAGTGCTCCTTTAACTCGTGATGGTCTTTAAACGATAGTCCATCATCAATTTTTGATGTAAAGTCATTCCCCTTAATGTCTTTTAGCTGCTGAACATGAAAAACGTCAGGGTTGTTGCCAGATTTTTTTTTACTTACTTCGAAGATAGGCATGATTAGATGTTTAGGTTTTGGACTGTAAATAAGCGATATTATTTCCATTTATGCAAGCGCATTGCTCCTTAAATTGCTAGCATTGACCCGTTCATAAATAAGCTTTTTTGGATTAAATGGGCTCGTAATGCAGGTTTGAAGGTAGCTCCGCCCTTTTCGACTTTAGGATTTCATAGCAAGACTGATGCATGCTGAAGACACAACCTTAATCAGGCAAAAGTTGTATTTGTTTTCGCTTTGCTAAGCGTATAAGTTAAATTTACAGGCCACTTCTTTTATATGGCTTGAATTTTTTAATTAATATCATCATCAGGAATACCTATAAAAGATATAGGTGTACATACATATATTTGCATATGAAGCTTCAGGAAGCATTAAAAACTGATCGTTTCAGAGACGAACAACACAAGGCCACACTTAATGTGCTTTATACAGCCTACTGGTTTAAAAGCCACTTGAGTATAGTATTTAAAGAACATGGTATCACAGAAGAGCAGTTTAATGTGATGCGGATTCTGAAGGGAAAACACCCCGAGCAGATGTGTGTGCGTGATATTGCTTCGCGAATGCTGGAAAAAAACTCCAATGTGCCGAGGATCATTGACAGATTGGTAGCAAAGAAGATGGTGAAAAGGGAAAACTCAACTGAAGACAAAAGGGAGACCCTCATTTCCCTGACAGCAAAAGGAATAGAACAACTGGAGAAGGTCAGCAAACAAGTAGAAACAAAATCGAACGATATTATTAACCTGTCGGATGAAGAAGCAAATCAGTTACACAATTTGCTGGAGAAACTGAGGGAAGAAGAAAAATAAGAAAACGATTAACCAAAAACAAATAAGAATTATGGCAACTACAAAATGGCAAATTGACGCAGCGCACTCTGAGGTGCAATTTAAAGTGAAGCATATGATGATCTCGACGGTAACAGGCTATTTTAATAGCTTCGACGCTACTGTAGAGACGGAGGGAGATGACCTCACAACCGCAAAGGTCGAGTTTACCGCCGATCTTAAATCTATTTCTACAAATAACGAACAACGTGATGCGCATCTTCGCTCTGAAGATTTTTTTGACGCGGAAAACCATCCGCAAGTGAAATTTGTAAGCTCGAAGCTTGAAAAGATAAACGATGAGGAATATAGCCTGGAAGGAGATCTAACTATTCGCGGAACCACGAAGCATATCAAACTGAATGTAGAGTACGGCGGTATGGCAGTAGACCCATGGGGAAACACTCGTGTCGGATTTACAGTAAATGGAAAGATAAACAGAAAGGAATTTGGCTTGCACTGGAATGGACTAACAGAAGCTGGTGGTATTGTGGTAAGTGACGAAGTAAGGCTGCATGTGAATACAGAATTTATTAAGCAACAGGAAGCCGTCCAGGCGGCATAAAAGCTGGCAGAAATGAGGAAGAGGCTGTACGGAACCATTCGTATGGCCTCTTTTCATTTCGCTTTGTAGTAGAAGGGTAGTAGAATGACGTCTGAAACTCCCTTTGGAGTGTCCTGAGCCTTCCGTGGGGGATGTCAGAAATCAGGTTTCCATTATAGCGAAACGCCTGTTTTTATCATCACTATTTATCGTACCTTCTTCCTTTATTTGGTACTAACTATGATGAATTTTCAGGGAAAGACGTTTTTCATAACAGGCGCGAGTCGCGGTATAGGTAAGGCAATAGCACTGCGACTGGCACGGGAAGGGGCCAATATTGCGGTAGTGGCCAAATCGGTAAAAGAAGATCCGCGGTTGCAAGGCACTATCTATTCTGCAGCAGAAGAAATTGAGCAGGCAGGCGGCAAGGCGCTCGCCATACAATGCGACATAAGAGATGAGGAACAGATACTCAGGGCGGTGCAACAGACGGTCAGCGTTTTTAACGGTATTGATGGTCTGATAAATAATGCCTCTGCTATCAACCTTAGCAACACGGAGCAAATGGAGACAAAACGATTTGACCTTATGCATCAGATCAATGTGCGAGGGACGTTTCTGGCTACCAAACACTGCGTGCCCTTCCTGAAAAAGTCAGGCAATGCACACATTCTCACCTTATCTCCACCACTCGATTTTCAGGCTGAGTGGTTTGCTTTTCACAGCGCTTATTCCATTACAAAATATAACATGAGCATGCTAACAGTTGGCTGGGCGCAGGAATTCAAAAAATATAACATTGCTGCCAACGCACTCTGGCCGAGAACAACTATTGCGACTGCCGCTGTACAGAATCTTTTAGGTGGTGATGTATTAGTCAAAAAGAGCAGGAAGCCCGAGATTGTTGCAGACGCCGCTTACCATATATTGAAACAGCCGTCAAAGGAATGTACGGGCAACCTATTTATTGATGAGAATGTGCTAAAGCAGGCCGGAATTGAAGACTTGGATCAATACGCGGTAACGCCGGGTGGTGCGCTACAAAAAGACCTGTTTATTTCGTGATTTCTCGAATCTGACCTTCCTGCCAGCCAAAACATCTGGCGCACTTCTTTTAAATAAATGAACAAGTACTTTTGAGAAACAATAGAAAGAAATGCATCACTTGCTTATAACAAATATAGGACGTCTTTGCGGCATAGAACATGAGGGGCAGCTAAAAACAAGGCTGAGCGGAAAAGAAATGGCTCACTTTGAGGTGATCGAAAACGCATGGCTTTACCTTGAAGACCATAAAATTCACAGCTTCGGCACCATGGCCAACATGGATTTTTTCGCTGCTGAAGATGTCTATGATGCAGAAGGCCGAACCATTTTACCGGCATGGGTAGACTCGCATACACACCTTGTGTTTGCAGCCTCCCGCGAGCAGGAGTTTGTAGACCGCATCAACGGCCTCAGCTATGAAGAAATAGCCGCGCGGGGAGGCGGTATTCTGAATTCTGCCAGACGTCTGACCGATATGTCTGAAGAGGAACTTTATGATGTAAGTCAGGAAAGGCTGCTTGAGGTAATGACACACGGAACGGGTGCAATTGAGATAAAAAGCGGTTATGGCCTGTCGCTTTACAGTGAAATGAAGATGTTGCGGGTTATACGACGGCTGAAAGAAAACAACCCCATACCTATAAAAGCATCTTTTCTTGCGGCCCATGCTTATCCGCCGGAGTTTAAAACAGACCATGAAGGATATCTCCGGTTAATTATTAATGAAATGCTTCCGCAAATAGCTGATGAAGGACTTGCAGATTATATGGATGTATTCTGCGAAAAGGGATTCTTTAGCGTCGATGAAACGGAACGTTTGTTGGAGGCCGGCTGGAAGTACGGTCTGAAGCCCAAGATACATGCGAATCAATTGCACTATTCCGGCGGCGTACAGGTTGGCGTAAAACATAAGGCTATAAGTGTAGACCATCTGGAGTGCATAGGCGATGATGAAATAAATGCTTTGGCAAAAAGCGAAACTATCCCTACCCTCTTGCCAGGAGCGGCCTTTTTCCTCGGTATACAGTATCAACCGGCCAGAAAGCTGATAGATGCCGGTTTGCCGGTTTGTCTGGCCACAGATTACAATCCAGGGTCTTGTCCTTCCGGCAATGTGCCGTTGTTGCTCACCATTGCCTGCACACAACTGAAGATGACACCAGAAGAGGCGATTAATGCGGTGACATTGAATGGTGCTGCTGCATTGGAACTAAGCGATGAATTAGGCTCAATAGCTGTTGGGAAGAAAGCAAACCTGATCGTCACCAAAAAGATACCTTCAGTGGCTTATATTCCTTACGACTTTGGCAATAATCCCGTGGAGAGAATGGTGGTGAATGGGGTGTTTTTGTAAAAAGTGTAGGTAATAGCGGGTCTTTCGGTGGCGCTATACGAACATGGCTCCGATATCTCAACAGCAGCGCTTGGCTATTGGCTTACGACGTTGAACCATTGGCATACGACGTTGAACCATAGTGTCTTACCCTAAAAAAACTTGACACATTTTGGCTTATTAAAAGTTTCATAAATGATCAAGAAAGAAGAAGAAAAGAAGTATACAGTTATGATATCGGAGGGCTTCGACCATAGTGGCCAGGATGTGACTTATGAGGTTCCGTTTCGACGTTGGCTGGTACGGGAGCTGGCAGAACAGCGGATGAGTATTTCGCAGGCTATAGACCGGTTTAATTTCAACCCTTCG
>DATJDP010000097.1:0-13436 GCA_035497355.1 Flavipsychrobacter sp. | reverse complement strand
AGATAATGAACAGTCCGCCGAGGCCCAGAACAGCAAGCCCTGCCACTCCTAATCCCATAACAGCACCACCGCCAAAGGAGACAGCAAGTGCTTTGCTAAGACTGGTACGGGCAGCATTGGCAGTACGAACGTTCGCTTTTGTAGCGATACGCATGCCGATAAAGCCTGCAAGAGCGCTGAATACAGCACCAACAACGAATGCCAGTGCAATAGACCAGTGAGATTCAGCGTTGCTAAAACCCATAAAGGCCAAAAGCAAACCTGCAATGATGACGTAATAAGTAAGTATCTTGTACTCTGCTTTCAAAAAAGCCATTGCACCCTGAGCGATATATTCGGCAATTTCCTTCATACGGTCATTGCCGGGATCCTGCTTGCTTACCCAGGAGCTTTTAAAGATTGTATACAACAACGCCAAAATGCCAAAGGCGGGCACGAGGTAAAAGAGAGAACTCATATATAGTTATGCTTGAAAAAAAGTGGTGGCAAAGATAGCAGATTACGCCAAAAAACATAGGTATTGGAAAAGCCGTGCGTTGGCGCGGTTTTTTCTTCTTATATATAAAAGATAAAATCTAAATGAATCGTTAGATATTGTTAATTCTCTAAACTCATATGAAGATTCAGATAACATTGGCAGAATACAGGAAGTTGTCGGACGAGGAACTGGTCCATCGGTTTGTGCACAGAAACGAGCCTGAAACGATTCATGTTTTATTCGAGCGGTACGGGCACCTTGTGCTGGGAGTATGCAACAACCATTTAAGTGATTCCGTGGAAGCTGTTGCAGCTACGCAGAAGATTTTTTTACGGTTGCTGGATGATCTGAAACGTTTTAAAATTGAGAATTTTAAGGAATGGCTATTCAAAGATGCAACAGATTACTGCAGACAGAAAAAGGGACTTAAAAATAGTGAGATGAGGCCGATAGTGGAAGCCGGACTACAATTTAGTGAGACACTGTGGAGCGAACAGCAGGTAAAGACTGCCCTGGCAGAGCTGCCTGAAGCGGAAAGAAGCTGTCTGGATCTGTTTTACCTGAAGAAAATGACCTATGAGGAAATAGCTGCTGGCAAACAAGTTACTACAAAGGAGGTAAAAGAAACTTTGCAAAAAGGCAGGCAGGAATTATTACTTAAAATTGAATTATTGCAAGGAGTATCGTGATGAAGGAACGTATAGACCATATTTTTGAAAGCAGTACCTGCCTTACCAGGAGACAGGTGACTGACTATGTGAATAAGACAATGAGCAGGGAAGAATGTTTGGCCGCAGAACATCACATCAATTCATGCGGTTTTTGCAGCGCAGCATTGGACGGACTGACCCCTCAGATACTCAAAAATATGGATAATGGTTTTTTGAAAGAACATTTAAGTCTTATTCGCCCACAAGTACATTTAAGCTCGATCGCACCCACTGCGTCGGGCAATCTCGTGCAACGCCGCCCTAAGAAAAACGCAAAAGCACCCCTTGTGAAGACTTCGAGTATCACAGCGGCACTATTGCTGGGCTTTGGAGTGCTTTGGTATCTACAGTACGGCAGCAAGCTTGAGCCACGTACTAATAATAGTGTTGTACAAAAGAGCGTCCCTGTTTCTGCCGTATCAACCGGAGCCAACCTGCCCGGGCATAAACCCGCAGAGGTATCAGCTGCACAACCGCAAGAAAAAGTAGTTGTGACAGAAGCGTCTTTTCACCCGGCTACACAACCGGAACAGCAACGCCCTCAGCCATTGATTACCACCAAGCCAGGCGAGGAGCAGACAACAGCTTCCAAAACAGAAAAGCCAGAGGCAAACTCTGCTATAGAAACAGAAAAGAAAGCCACTGAGAACAATTCCGACATTCCGGCAGCGATTCCTAAGCCAGCTGCGTTGCCGGTAAAAGAGGAACATCGAGCAACACCGCCAAAGGCTTCCTCTAAAAAAGAAGAGCAATCTCCGCAGGAGTTGTATGAGAGCGGAAAGTATGGAGCAGCGCTAAATATATATAAAAAGCAAATGAGCAGCAATGGCAGCAGAAGCGAACAGGAGGCTGCGCTGCAAGCCGCAAATTGCTATCTAAAGCTCGGCCAGAAAGATAACGCGGTAAAACTCATGCAATCTCTGGTGGAAACCGGCAATGGCTCTCCCAGAAGGCAGGCTAAGAGACAGCTGAAAGACCTCGAAAAGAGTGAAGCGGAGTAGGGGGCGGCCACTAAAAATGAAGACCTGGTAAGCGGTTGCTTCTGCATTTTCTCTATTTCCCGTTATTGTCGTCAGGATTTGGGATATACTTTTTCAAATCTTTAATCCGCTGATTTTGGTTCGCTTTATCTGACCATCTGTGAGAGGCAACAGCACCCTGTTAAACCGTGAGAGAATGCCGTTCGGTACTGACGGAATCCATTTTGTCGTAAACTGAATTCCTTTTGTCACAACCTGAATTCCTTTTGCCTCTAATTGAATTCCTTTTACCAGAAACTGAATTCCTTTTGTCACGAACTGAATTCCTTTTGTTAGAATCTGAATTCCTTTTGTCACAACTTGAATTCCTTTTATCAGAAACTGGATTCCTTTTGTCAGAGGCTGAATCCCTTTTTTCAGAAACTGAATTCCTTTTTTCAGAAACTGAATTCCTTTTGTCACGAACTGAATTCCTTTTTCCATAAACCGAATTCCTTTTGTCACAACTTGAATTCCTTTTGTCAAAAACCGAATTGCTTTTTTTAGAAACTGAATTCCTTTTGTCTCTAACTGAATTCCTTTTGTCAGAAACGGAATTCCGTGGCCTTTAGGCTATAACGCTTTGCTTTTTTGACGGAATCGGACAAAAGCCACTGAAAAACGTAAATCCTTTAGTTTTTTTAATTGTCTGCCTATATATTCACGCAATAAAGTTAAAACGGACCGACTGCTGATGGCGGCCTGCGTAAAGGTGTTTTTTTGCTTATTTTTGAAGGGATTGAGTATTCAGCAGTAAAATAATTTTTCCATAATACAGTTAATATTAAGTGCCAGTTTCGATACAGACCTTCAACTTTAGACTCTTATTATTTTTTCTGCTAACGGGTAGTTGCTTGTTTGCCGGAGGACTGGCTCATGCCCAGCAAAAAGTGAACATTGACAGCATGCGTCAGGCCCGTCAGCATGTTCTTGATTCTACACGCCAGGAGCAAAAAAGAATATTAGACAGCGCCCGGACTGCCCGTCAGCACATTACAGACAGCATCACGGCCGTTCGTAAACATTTTTCAGATAGTCTCGCCGCAGTCCGTGCGTATCGTTCCAGCAAACATTATAAAGATAGCGTCCTAAACGTACGTCAGCATCGCCTCGATAGTATGAAAGCTGAGCGACAGCAAGTGTTCGACTCCATGCGTGCGGCAAGACAAAGAGTAACCGACAGCCTTATAGCGGCGAGAAAGCACACAACGGATAGCGTCAGGGCCGTTCAGAAGCAAAGAGCAGACAGCCTGGGCGTAATAAGGAAGTACAGGCAGAGCAAGAGGTATAAAGATAGCGTTGCATTCGTACGACAGCAGCGACTGGACAGTATGCGCACGGCACGGAAAGCCTTTAACGACTCGCTGATAGCGGTACGAAAGAAGAGCCTGGATAGTGCCGCCGCTGTGAGAAAGCACTATAATGATAGCGTAGCTACTATACGAAAGCGCTTCACGGATAGTCTGAAAACTGTAAGACAGGCGCGAACCGATAGCCTTGCAAAAATAAAGGAGGCCAGAGAGCGACTAACCAAATCGAAACAGAAGCTGACTGAGGACAAGATGAAACTGGCGCTCGAGCTCAAGATCAAGAAGAAGCACGAGGCGTGGAGCAATGAAAAAATGCTGAAGAAGAAGTGGTCGGCACCGCGAAGGCTGTTGCAAAACACATTCACGCATTACAATTATTACTTTAATGCAGACAGAAAAATGGATGAGGCGCTCGCAAATATGCAGCGGATAAACAAAGAGAATTATGACTCATTGATTGCACTCTTCCCTTTTGATCCTGACCGGGACTCCACAAAGCTGGCACCCGATATGGATAGTATTATTCAAAAAGCCTCCGTAGGTATTCAGATCCACGATCCGCGCACTAAATGGGGCGATGATCTATATCTGTTGCTCGGTCAGGCCTATTACTACAAAGGAAATTATAACGAAGCGGCCACAGCCTTTCGCTATATCGTTGCTATGAACCAGCAACAAAAAATGAAAGACCAGAAGAAGGCCGCCGCGAAAAGAAAGGCAGTAAGTAAAGAAGTTTCGATTGTAGAAAACGATGAGAAGGGCGGTCTTGATTTTCTGAAGCATAAATCTGTAAACAACGAGGCGATCTTGTGGCTGGCGCGAACCTATACAGAAGCACATAAGGAAAACGACGCCGAATCAGTACTCGACCTTATAGAAACCGATAAGAACCTGCCGGATAAACTGAAAGGGAGAATTGCATTGGAGAAGGCGTACCTGAATCTTGGAAGGAACGATTACAAAACTGCATCAGACAATCTTTCGCTTGTAGCAGCAGATGAAGAACTGCCGGATTGGATAAGAACACGTGCTTCCTACCTCAACGGACAGATTCGATACAGCGAAGGCAACTATGCTGATGCGGCGAAAGACTTTCAGTCCGTTATTGAAATGCATCCGAAAATTGAGATGGATTTCTATGCAAGAAAGAATCTTGCATATAGTTTAATCGGTCAGGGCGGCGACCAGCAGACAGCAACGGTAGCGTTAAGGAGAATGCTTAACGACGGAAAGTATCTTCCTTATTACGAACAAATTTATTATGTGCTTGGCAGGCTTTCTTCGAATAGTAACAAGCCGGACGAAGCGATAGAGAACTTTCAGAAGAGTATAGCAAGTTCTAAATCAACAAGGAAGCAAAAAGCCCTTTCGTTTGCCGGACTCGGTGATGTGTACTATAGTAAAGGAAGCTATAGAGCAGCAAAAGTGGCTTACGATAGTGCTGCCACTTATGGCAGATCGATAGCAGCAGACGAAGCAATAGCGACTGCTATAAAACGTAATAAGGTGCTGGACAAAGTAGTAGTACCAGTTGAAATAATCAACAAGCAGGACAGTCTACTTGCGCTCGCTTCTATGTCTGAAAAAGACCAGAAACAAGTGGTGCGCCGCTATATAAAAGACCTTCAGAAGCAAAAGGATGACAGCGCTTTTAATGCAGCCAATGGAAATACAAATGCACCGCTGGTAAATAACAACGATCCGGGTAGCATGGGTGGTGATTGGTATTTTTCCAGTACTGTAGCTATGCAGCAAGGTTATAACGACTTCAAACGCAAATGGGGAAGCCGTCAAAATGTTGACAACTGGCGTAGAGTAGGGGGCATTGCATTCAACAGCAACAATGCAGCTAACGAGACAGCAGATACAGAGGCCGGCTCCGAAACTGATGAAAACGGATTGCCTACTGAATCGAGTCTGCTTGCTGCGATTCCTACCAGTGCTGAAGCGCAGAATAAGGCGAAACAACAGATACAAAAGGCCTATATGGACCTTGCCAATGCCTATGTGAAAGACCTGGAAGACTACCGGCGTGGGACACAAGCGCTGGACACCTTAGATAAACGCTTTGCAGCGCACGAACGGAAGGCTGAAGAGTTATACCTGCGCTATCAGATAGCCTTAAAGCAAAATAAGCTGGATGAGGCGCAAAGGCTGAGCGAGCAATTGAGAAAGGAATTTGCAGAGACGAAATGGGCTATAGATGTTGCACCAAAAGAAGTGCCGCAAGGGTTGATGGCCTCTGTTCCTGTAGAGGACTACTATGATGAGACATACGGGTTGATGATGCAGCGTCAATATGACTCTGTATTGCAGCGGGTTCGTGAAGGACAAAAGCTATACGCCGACCCTGTTTTTAATAATCGTTTCCGGATCATGGAAGCTATTGCTTTGGCTGGCTCAGGATACTTCAATCAGGCAGATTCCATACTGTCTGCATTCATCACTGCCCATCCTACAGACTCCCTGAGAAGCTGGGCGGATGTAGTGCTGAACTATGTGAAGAAAAATAAAGCTGCTATTCCGAAGAGCCCTGTAAATGATTCTACAGGAGTGAAGGCCGTGAATAACGATACAACCGCTACCACAACCACCAGTTTCCCTGCGAATGTGGTTCCCGGAAACAATCCCCCGACACCGACCGCATATACTTATAATCCTTCGGTATCGCACTACTTTATCTTTCTGTTTAATAAGATGGAATCTAAAGCAATGGGCGTGAAGGCGGCGCTGACGGATTTTAACACCTTTAACTACGGCTCCCAGCATTTGAAGGCCGATATAACGATGCTGCAACAAGGGCAGGGAATTATAACTGTAAATGCTTTCCCGTCAGCGGCACACGCGAAGATTTATCTTAATTCAGTAAAGGCAAATAGTCCGATATTAAAAGAGTATAATCCTTCTGAATATACCCTGATGATCATTTCCGCAGACAACTATAAAAAGCTAAGGGCCGATCATGATATCACCCCTTATCTCAAGTTTTATAAGGCGAATTATAAATAAGAGGTATGTACTTCTGAACTGTATTCAATCATTACGCATTGCCTTTGGCTGCAGGGGGCAACTATTCGGAATAATCAAAACCGGGATTTGGAACGACGTTAACCCCTGCCGGCTCAGAAAGGGACGGTAATTCGTGGAAGTGGCGCTGCTCTATAGATTCTATTGCTGCTTTTCTTTTTAAGTGCTGACCTACAAGTTCCTTCATATTCTTCCCTGCAAGACTGAGGATGTTGTTCTTCAGCCTTATTCTTCTCGTCATCCTTGCCATAATGAAAAACAGTATTCCGGTAAAAACAGCCATGCAATGAACAGCAATACTGAAGTATTCTGCTTCCTTCATTGCAGTCAGATCATTAATGTTTTTAATGTAGTGGACGTTCATCAAGGAGGTAAAGGGATAGATAAGATTCATGAAAATGGAGAATGCGAAAGCTGCTAGAGAAAGAAGATAGCAGAACGTTTCGGCAATGATGAGACCTGTTTTGCTGGCAAGTCGCTGTGCTGCCGGTTTCCTAAGGGAAGTTGCTAAGGGGTCGAATAGATCGATTTGTTCGTGGATGGTTTGTTTCTGTTGACGGAAATCGTTTAATAGGTCTTCCTGGAGTCTTGTAAGCGACATATAGTCCTGCTTTTAAGGCAAATCTAATACTGATGCCAGATTATCATGATAATATTTAACAACCGTCTATCCACATTTTGCCTGATAAGTGTTTGTTTTTTCGCAATTTTGCGCCTCTTAGTAGAGAGTATAAAGTCAAAAGATAGAGGCGTAATAGCCTTTCTGGCTCATACTTAGGAATAGATTAATAAAGAAGAATGTGCAAATCGAAGATGAAAGGTCGGTTTCGGTCTTTCTACTTTCTACTAATGACTCTCAACTAAATAATGAAATACGAAAAAGAAATTGATCACCGTCGCACCTTTGCGATCATTTCCCACCCGGATGCCGGTAAAACGACACTGACGGAAAAGCTCTTGTTGTTTGGTGGCGCCATTCAGGTGGCAGGTGCGGTGAAGAGCAATAAGATCAAGAAGCATGCTACCAGCGACTTTATGGAGATCGAGCGCCAGCGCGGTATCTCCGTTGCTACGTCAGTAATGACCTTCGAATACAATGACATTCTTATCAATCTGCTGGATACCCCCGGTCACAAAGACTTTGCAGAAGACACTTACCGTACCCTCACTGCTGTGGACAGCGTTATCCTCGTAATTGACAGTGTGAACGGAGTAGAGGAACAAACGAGAAGGCTGATGGAAGTTTGTCGCATGCGGGATACACCGGTGATTGTTTTCGTGAATAAGATGGACCGTGATGGTAAGTATCCATTTGATCTTTTGGATGAGATAGAAAAGGAATTAAAAATATCCCTTCATCCGCTCACGTGGCCCATCAACATGGGAAAGGATTTTAAAGGGGTTTATAATCTTTATAATAAGAGCCTCAACCTTTTCGCTGCCAGTCAGAAGGCTACAGAAGAGAACACTGTTTCTATTCCTGACCTTAACGATGCCCTTCTGAACCAGAAAGTAGGTGAGCGGGATGCGAATCAGCTGCGGGAGGATGTAGAACTGCTGCAAGGCGTATATGGTGATCTTGATGCAGATGCTTATCTAAAGGGAGAAGTAGCACCGGTATTCTTTGGCAGTGCTGTAAACAATTTCGGTGTAAAGGAGTTGCTGGACACCTTTATCCGTATAGCACCAAAACCGTTGGGGCGTATGACAGACAAGCGGTTTGTGTCCCCTGATGAAGACAAGTTTTCCGGCTTTATCTTTAAGATTCACGCCAATCTCGATCCCCGCCATCGGGATAGAATTGCATTTTTACGCGTTTGCTCCGGAAGGTTTGAACGAAACAAATATTTTCGCCATACCCGCCTCAATAAAGACGTTCGTTTCAGTAACCCTTACTCATTTCTTGCCCGCGAAAAGGATGTGATTGACGAAGCCTTTCCGGGCGATGTGGTAGGGTTGTTCGACACTGGCAATTTTAAGATTGGCGATACCCTTTCTGAAGGTGAAATGGTTCAGTTTACAGGTATTCCTACGTTCTCGCCAGAGATATTCAAGGAGCTGGTGAACAAGGACCCGATGAAAACAAAACAACTGGAAAAGGGAATCAGACAGCTGACCGATGAAGGTGTGGCTCAATTGTTTACGCAACACGGCGGTAACAGAAAGATCATCGGTTGCGTGGGAGAGCTTCAGTTTGAGGTAATTCAATACCGTTTACTTCAGGAGTATGGCGCTTCCTGTGCATTTGTTCCGCTTAGCTTTTATAAGGCGTGCTGGATAACCGGAGACAAGAAAAAGATTGATGACTTCGTTCGCTTTAAGCAGAGCAACGTTATGGAGGATAAAGACGGCAATCTTGTTTACCTCGCGCAAAGCGAGTGGTTCCTCAATACGGAAAGGCAAAACAATCCTGATATTGAGTTTCACTTTACCAGCGAGTTCAAGACACAGATGGTTTAGATCGGTATCTCATTAATGTAGTCAAATGAAAAAGCCTAAGTCGAATGACTTAGGCTTTTTCAGTAAGAAATTGGCTTAAATAAGCGTAACACTGCGATTTACAAACTCTGTTAACTCGCTTCCGGTCAGCATACCTTGAGAAAGCAAGGCGAGATCGAAAGCCTGCTTTGCCAGGCGTTCCTGCTGTTGCTCGTTTTCTGCTTCCAATATTCTCGATATCAGTTTGTGGTTGCCGTTCACGGCCACTTTATAATTCTCCGGCATTGCGCCATAGAAACTGTATGGGCCGCCCATCTTCGCCATATCCTTCATTCTTCTCATGAATTCATCCATCGTTACCGTCACGGGCATTTCATCCGGGTTATGTGCTTCAATAGCAACCTCCATGTTCGGCTTATTGATCGCCTTGTTGAAAATTTCCTTAACCTTATTTCTTTGCTCCTCGGTTAAAATATCCTCATACTTTTCGTCTTTTTCAATCAGCTTGTTGACTACATCTGCATCTACACGCTTCAAAGCCAGCTTCTCTGCCTTCCGCTCTATATGGCTAATGAAGTGGGTATCCAGCGGACCATCCATTACCAATACGTCATATCCCTTCCTGTTTGCAGATTGTATGAAGCTATCCTGCTTTAGTACGTCGGTAGCGTATAAGTATACTAAAACGCCTTCCTTGTCAGTCTGAATGTCTTTGACCTTGTCTTTGTACTCTTCAAGAGTCGAAAGTTCCGCTTTTGTGTTTTTCAATAGTGCGAAATCTTTCGCCTTCTCATCAAACTTTTCATCACTGATCATTCCGTACTTCACAAAGAGACCGATGTCATTCCATTTTGCTTCGTAAGCTTTGCGATCATTTTTGAATAGCTCATTCAGTTTATCCGCTACCTTTCTTGTGATGTAGTTATTAATCTTTTTAACGTTGCTGTCGGCTTGCAAAAAGCTACGCGAAACATTCAATGGAATATCCGGAGAATCTATAACGCCGTGTAGCAGCATGAGAAACTCAGGAACTATATCTTTTACTTCATCAGTGATAAAGACTTGTCTTGAGTAAAGCTGAATCTTATTCCGCTGAAGTTCAAGTTCGTTTTTGACTTTAGGAAAATAGAGGATGCCAGTAAGGTTGAAAGGGTAATCGACATTGAGATGGATCCAGAATAGTGGCTCCTCCGACATCGGATACAATTCGCGATAAAAGTTCAGATAGTCTTCGTCCTTCAGATCCGACGGAGCCTTTGTCCAAAGTGGAGTGGTATTGTTGATGATATTATCAACTTCAATGGATTTATACTTTGGTTTACCTTCCTCGTCTTCTCCATCGGGAACCTGTTTCGTCTTCGTTCCAAATTTTATAGGTACCGGAAGGAATTTGCAGTATTTATCAAGAATCTGCTGTAAGCGGTATTCGTCCAGGAATTCTTTGTTCTCGTCAGTCACATAAAGAGTGATTTCTGAGCCTCTTGTGTGTCGGCTTCCCTCAGTAATCTCAAATTCAGTACTTCCATCGCAAATCCAGCGAGCGGACTCGGCACCTTCCTGGTAAGACAGCGTTTGAATCTCGACCTTGTCCGCAACCATGAACGCTGAATAAAAGCCAAGGCCGAAACGACCGATGATCTCGTTCGCATCTTTAGCTTCTTTAAACTTCTCCATGAACTCAGTAGCTCCGGAAAACGCGATCTGGTTGATGTATTTTTTGATCTCCTCAGCAGTCATACCGATTCCCTTATCGGAAATGGTAATTGTTTTAGCCTGCTCGTCGAAGGAGACTTCTATTGTGAGATCTCCCAGCTCGCCGTTGTATTGTCCGAGGCTGGCGAGGCGTTTCATTTTTTGAGTCGCATCAACGGCGTTTGAGACGAGTTCACGAAGAAATATCTCGTGATCTGAATAAAGGAATTTTTTAATGATGGGAAAGATGTTCTCCGTATGGATGGAAATAGTTCCTTTTTCTTGCATAGTAGTTACTCTTTTTACCTTTGCAATCATTAATCAAGTACTATTCCATTCACTCAGATTTGCCAGATTGTCAGCGTGTCAGTTAAAGCTCTGCTTATTATACAGCTACTAGCTCCCTTGCATTCTGGAGAGCGGCCTCGCTTGGTGTTTCGCCGCCGATCATCTGGGCGATCACCTGAATCCGTTCTTCATTTTTCAGCACCCGAACCTTGGTTGTGATTCTGTTGTTAGCGTCAAGATCCTTATAGACGAAGAAATGCTGAGCGCCTTTGGCAGCAACCTGCGGCTGATGAGTGATACAAATAATCTGGTGATGCCTTCCAAGGTCGTTTAACAGTATGCCTACTTGCCTTGCTGCTTCGCCGGAAATACCGGTGTCTACCTCGTCAAATATCAGCGTCGGTAAATGCATTGCCTTGGCGGTAAGCGACTTGATGCAAAGCATTATGCGGCTCATCTCACCGCCTGATGCAGCTTTGTAAACAGGTAAAAATTGTCCTGACTTGTTGGCGTCCAGCAGGAAGTTGATACGATCTGTACCGTATGCGTCTGGCTTAGGTAGTTTACTTATCTCTATTTTTAAGCTGGCGTTTGGCATGCCTACCAGCTGTAGCAATCCGTTCATTCTGCTAGAAAAACCGGGAGCAGTAGCGATTCTTTTTTCTGAAAGCTTTTTCGCTTCCGCCAGGAGTTGCTTGTAAATGTCATCCCGGGTTTTTTCCAGCCTTTCGATTGCCTCAGAGAGATTTAGGGAAGATTCGAGGCTTGTGGCAAGCTCTTTCCAAATGTCAAGTAGCTCTGCAGTAGTTTGTACACCGTGCTTTTTACATAGCTTATATCCGAGATCCACGCGGTCCTGCAGGCTCAATACCAGTGCGGGGTCCAGGTTCACTTTATTTTCGAGGAATGACAGTTCAGCCGCAATGTCTTTAAGTTCGGCATGCATTGACAGGCACCGTTCCTGTAAAGACGCTGCCTCACTCATTACATCCGAAACGCTTTGCAGTTGTTGGGCAATTTTCTTCAATTCGTTGACGATGGGTTGCTCACCTTCTTCTAAAGCCATATGGCTGTTTTGCAATACAGATATAATTTTTTCTGCATTATTCAGTTGCTTTAGTTGCTGTGCAGCCTCTTCAATCTCCTGCTCTTTGAAATCAGCCTCAGAAAGCTCGTCGTACAAAAACTGCTTATAGTCTGATTCCTTTTGCCATTGTGCTTGTTTTTCTTTCAACTGAGCCAGCTCAGACTCCGTTTTTTTATAGGAGCGAAAAAGCTGGTGATATGCCTTTAGCTCACTGTCGTTTTGTGCAATAGCGTCAATCACTTCCATTTGGAAATGGTTGTCTTCCAGTGCAAGATGCCCAAATTGCTGATGCAGGTCAACGAGCAGAGAAGTAATCTTATTCAGTAGGCTTAATGTAACAGGAGTGTCGTTGATAAATGCGCGGGACTTACCATTACTGCTTATTTCACGTCGTATAATACATATATCGTCTTCATCAAGTTCCGCCTCTTTTATGGCACTTTTGAAAGCCTCATTATCGCTCACTTCAAAATAGGCTTCTATCACACATTTGTCGTTCTCATTAATAAGAACAGAAGTATCTGCACGCTCACCAAGAATAAGAGAGAGTGCACCAAGAATGATACTCTTTCCTGCTCCTGTCTCGCCTGTCACAGTGTTGAAGCTCTGGTTAGGCTCAATAGTCAAATGATCAATAATAGCGTAGTTCCTGATAATCAGTTTCTGCAGCATAGGTCAAAGTTAGGCTACGCTGAAGAGTTTACAACGTGTTGATGCCTGAATGGTGTGGACAGGTTTTTAATCAAGGCTACGATATAGCATATTGTTGGCTTTTGGTTTTGTCGCTCTGTACGTTCGTTGTAAGTTTCAATTCAGCTCAGAGTGGTTGACCTTTCTTCGAAACGCCTTGACCTTTATAGTTTCAGCATTTTTGACGGACAGTTTTTAGCCATTCATTGTAACTCCACACTATTCGTTATTCAATTTACCATGTTCAGTGTACCCGGTACATTATCTTTGCCCAATGGCTAAGTTTTTTCTGAGAAAGAAGATCGGAGATAGGGTAATCAACGGACATCCATGGATTTTTGGTAACGAGCTTGGAGATAGTGATGGCAGCTATGAGCCCGGGGATATTGTAGAGGTTTTCTCTTACAATGGCTCCTTTGTAGGCAAAGGTTATATCAATCCGGCGTCCCAAATCCGCATCCGTCTTTTGTCACGGGATAAAAACGAGGTAATTGATGATGAGTTTTTCTTAAGGCGTATCAGGCAGGCCTGGGAGTATAGACAGCAAATAGGCTATGTGGAAAATTGCAGATTAATATTTGGCGAAGCAGACGAATTGCCAGCGTTAATTATAGATAAGTTTAATGACTATCTGGTCATTCAAACCCTTTCACTTGGTATTGACAGGTGGAAATCAGCCATAGTAGACGCACTGCA
>DATJDP010000096.1:0-21195 GCA_035497355.1 Flavipsychrobacter sp. | reverse complement strand
GGAAAGCGCGGGAAAAGCAATTGGAGAAAGTATTGCTGAATGCAGCACATATCCGCGGGTCTATAGAAGGTATTGCCGGAATGGAAAGCGTAGATCTTACCTTAACCGCACCTGAGGAAAATCTGTTAATTGAAGGATAGCTGACCATTGGAAATCGCTTTTGGGACCACGGCGGAAAAACTTGCGCCTTATATTTGCCACGTAAAAAATCATTATGCTTCCTATACAGCTTTTCAGAACGGAAAAGGAAAGAATCATTGCCGGTCTTCAAAAGAAGAACTTTAAAGAAATTGAATTAGTAGATAAGATAATAGAGCTGGACGAACGTCGGCGGCAGATGCAGGTGGAAAGCGATACGCTTGCTTCTGTAATCAACAGCGCGTCAAAGAGCATCGGGCAACTGATGTCCCAGGGAAAAAAGGAGGAAGCAGAAGAGCAAAAAGCAGAAGTTGCCAAAAACAAGGACAAGGCAAAAGAACTGACCCAAAAAGTTGGTGAGCTGGAAACAGAACTGAGCGAGATGATTGTACGTCTTCCAAACCTCCCTCACGCCAGCGTTCCTGTAGGAAAGACGCCGGAAGAAAATGAAGTGGTAAGGACCGGAGGCAGTACACCTGACCTTTCTTCTCAAAAACTGCCGCACTGGGAGATCGCAGCAAAATATGAACTGATAGATTTTGAACTGGGTAATAAGCTTACTGGCAGTGGCTTCCCGGTTTATATAGACCAGGGCGCTAAACTGCAGCGTGCTTTAATCAGTTATTTCCTTGATTATAATACTCAGGCAGGGTATAAAGAATATTACCCGCCTTACATGGTGAATGAGGCAAGTGCTTATGGTACTGGTCAGCTTCCTGATAAGGAAGGGCAGATGTACCACGTAACGGAGGATGGATTTTACCTGATCCCCACTGCCGAAATCCCTGTTACTAATATTTATAGGGATGTAATCGTACAGGAACAGCAGCTGCCTGTGAAGATGACTGCTTATACGCCGTGTTTCCGTCGGGAGGCCGGGTCTTACGGAAAGGACGTTCGCGGACTGAATCGGCTACACCAGTTTGATAAAGTAGAGATTGTGCAGCTCGTGCACCCCGATAAGAGCTACGAAGCGCTGGAACAAATGGTATCCCATGTTGAAAAGCTGTTGCAGGCTTTAGACCTTCAGTACCGCATCCTTCGCTTGTGTGGGGGTGATATGAGCTTTACGTCTGCCCTTACTTACGATTTTGAGGTATATAGCGCCGCACAGGAGCGCTGGCTGGAAGTAAGTTCGGTATCTAACTTCGAAAATTTTCAGAGCAACAGAATGAAGATCCGTTTTAAAGATGGGAATGGGAAGACACAGCTGGTGCACTCTTTGAACGGAAGTTCCCTTGCGTTACCGAGAATTATGGCATGTATCCTTGAGAACCATCAGACAACAGAAGGAGTGAAAATACCAGTTGCTTTACAGTCATTCTTCGGAAAAGACGTAATAAAATAAGCGGCTCATGCCGCTTATTTTTATGCTACCAAGGTTAGATTTTACTCAAGCGTTGCTGTATGATCGGCAACAATGATCTTGTGTTTGCCCCCGAGCCATACACACAAAATAAATTTTTTGACAAGCTGCCCGATTGACTGCTGTGGCAATGACAATAAAAAAAAGCCGCACTGGTAAAGTGCGGCTCTTCATCTTTATAATTATATGGTTTCTACTTTTTCATTAATGCAAAATCGAGCACTTCATCCATCTCAGAAACATAGTGAAACTTGACCCCCTTAATGTAGTCCTTATTGATCTCTTCAACGTCCTTCTCGTTCTGTTCACATAGAACTATATCTTTTATTCCCGCACGCTTTGCTGCCAGTACTTTTTCCTTTATTCCTCCCACCGGCAATACCTGGCCACGAAGCGTAATTTCACCTGTCATTGCCAGGTACGGTCTTACTTTTCTTCCCGTAAATGCAGAAGCAAGGGCCGTTAGCATGGTAACACCTGCACTTGGGCCGTCTTTAGGTACCGCTCCCTCCGGAACATGAATGTGTACGTTCGTTTCCTCGAACCTTTCGACAGGAATCTTCAAGCGTAAGGAGTGCGCTTTTAAATAAGAAAGAGCGGTGCTTGCACTTTCTTTCATTACGTTGCCGAGGTTGCCCGTTAGTGTAAAGCCGCCCTTTCCCTTCGAAAGGCTGGTCTCAATAAAAAGAATATCGCCGCCAACATAAGTCCATGCGAGTCCTACAGCTACTCCGGGCGGATGTCCTTTAATATAGATCTCATTATTAAACTTAGGTTTACCAAGCACCTTCTGAATCTGTTCCAAAGTAACCTGCGGTGCAACGGTTTCGTCCATTGCAACCTGCTTGGCTACAGAACGCATAACAGCAGCCATGAGCCTGTCCAGCTCACGTACTCCCGATTCCCGGGTATATTCCTGTATCAATTTGCTGATTACTTTATCGGGAAACCGAAGCGGCGTTTTGTTTAAGCCATGCAGTTCTTTTTGCTTTGGTATAAGATGTCTTTTGGCAATCTCTGTTTTCTCTTCTATTGAGTAGCCTGTCAATTGAATTATTTCTAATCGGTCCCTCAGTGCTGGCTGTATATCGCTCAGGCTGTTGGCTGTTGCGATGAATAGCACATGAGAAAGATCGAACTCCAACTCCAGATAATTATCATAGAACGAGCTGTTTTGCTCCGGATCAAGCACTTCAAGAAGGGCAGAACTTGGATCGCCACGAAAATCTTTGCCGATCTTATCTACTTCATCAAGAATGAAAACTGGATTAGCAGATTTCACCTTTCTTAATGACTGAATGATACGACCGGGCATTGCACCGATATATGTTTTCCGGTGTCCACGCAACTCGCTCTCATCGTGCAGCCCGCCAAGGCTCAGGCGTACATATTTTCTATTAATGGCATTGGCGATGCTTTTTCCAAGAGAAGTCTTTCCTATCCCCGGAGGGCCTACAAAGCAAAGGATCGGTGACTTCATATCACCTTTCAACTTTAGTACTGCCAAATATTCAACAATACGATCTTTGATCTTATCCATCCCGTAATGATCATTGTCGAGCACCTTCTGGGCTCGTTTCAGATCGTATTTATCCTCAGTATAAGTCTTCCATGGAAGATCAAGAATAAGATCAAGATGATTGTAGATTACCGAATAGTCGGGCGTGCTCGGGTGCATCCGTTCCAGCTTCTGGATGTTCTTATTAAAAAGCTCGCGCGCTGCCTCTGTAAGTTTTACGTCTTCTGCTCTTTTTTGAAGATCGCGTAATTCGCGCTCGTTAGGGTCTCCGCCTAACTCTTCTTTAATGCTTTTAAGCTGCTGTTGCAGGAAGTATTCACGCTGTTGCTTGTCTATTTCACCTCTGGTCTTATTAGTGATCTCGTTTTTCAGTTCTGCCATGTGCAGTTCCGACTGCAGTAGCTGCAAGAGCCTTTCTGCCCGTAGCTTTATATCATTTTCCTGAAGTAGTTCCTGCTTTTCGACCAGCTTCACATTGATATTGGATGCGACAAAATGCATCAGGAATGATCGATGCTCTATATTTCGAAGGATAATGCTTGTCTCGTTGGGTATACTTGCACCGAGCTGCGCAATGCGTTCAGAAAAATCCTTTATGGAGGACATTAAAGCCTCGAAAGCATTATCGCCAACGGGAAAAACGTCTTCAAGGTACTTGACCTGGGCAGTAAAGTAGGGATCGAGTTGTTTGAAGGACTCAATACTAAATCGCACTCTTCCCATTATAAACACCGTTATGTTCCCATCCGGCATCTTTATATGCTTTACCACTTTGGCAAGTGTACCTACATGATAAATTTCATCAGGAGAAGGATCATCATTACTACCGTCCTTCTGAGCTACAACGCCGATCCATTTCCCCGACTTCTGAGCTTCAGTTATAGCCTTTACCGATTTTTCGCGCGCTACAGTGATCGGCAAGACCACATTCGGAAACAAAACAGTATTCCTTAGCGCTATTATCGGTATTTCGGTGGGCAGTGTACCTCTCTCCGTTTCATCCATTTCATCTTCCCCCAAAGGGACGATGGGCATAAACTCCATTTCCTGTTCAGGCTGACCAAATAACATATCAATCATCGATTTCATCGCAGACATTATGACAAAAGTTCCCTCTGTTGTGTTGTAAAGCGGGTAAAGGTAAGGGTCAATATTTATACCAAGGCAGCGACGACTGCTATTTTTGCAGGAGTAAACTTGTCTTACTTTTACAAAAAGGAATAATGTATGAAGCGGAGTTGTATTATGATGCTTGGTATTTTGGCAATAGGTTTGAGTAAGGGAACAGCACAAACTAAAATTGATACCGTTAGTAACTTCAAAGTCCAGGTTCCGGTTCAAAAAAGATTATACATGGGCAATGGACTCGATTTCGCAATGCTTTCTACGTCTATAACATCAAGACCAGGTAAAAGCACTTATCTTACTACTCCCCGGTTTACGGCTGTTGTCAACTTCGGTTTTTCTGTGCATTATGATCTGAACGAGCATTTTGGTTTACTAACCGGCATTGGATTAAGAAACATGGGTTTTATTGATAAGTATGGCGACAGTACTATCAAACGGCGGGTTTATTCGCTTGGCATTCCGCTCGGAATAAAGTTGGGTGACCTGAGGAACAGAAATTTTTTAATTGCAGGCGGCGGCCTTGACATTCCTTTTAATTACAGGGAGAAGGGTTTTGTGCATCGTGGCGACAAAGCAAAATTTAGTGAATGGTTTAGCGAGCGAACTCCTCATGTGATGCCGTTTGTTTTTGCCGGTTATTCCTTCAATCCAGGGTTTACCTTAAAACTTCAGTATTACCCTGGCAATTTTCTTAATCAGGATTTTAAAGATGATCTGGGAGGGAAGCCATATGCCGGTTATGACGTTCATCTACTGCTTTTGAGCCTCGGTATAGACATTCACTACAACCAGTTCCGGATACAGGAGCGGGAGTACAGGGAACTCAAAAAGGAACGGGAACAGCAGAAAGTGCTGTAAAACGGGGAAGAAAGGAGAAGTAGCAAAACGTCTGCTTCGTTCCGGACACACTAGCCAGATATACGTGATATGATATACTGACCCCGGTTGTTTACCAGTTCGAAATCATTTTAAACAAAAAAGAGGCGGTTTGTCCGCCTCTTTGAATTCTTCTTCTACAAATTTCTTCTTATTTCAATACCTCAGACAGTTTAGACTGAAGATTTTCACCACGAAGGTCGCGTGCAATGATTTTTCCGTTCGGGTCCACCAGGAAGTTAGCGGGAATAGCCTCAACAGCATAATCACGTGCTGCGACGGACTCCCAGCCTTTCAGGTCGCTGACATGCGTCCAGCTAAGGTTATCTTTCTTCACCGCTTGCTGCCATTTATCCTTATCATTATCCAGCGAAACGCCGAGAATAGTAAAATTCTTATCCTTAAACTTGCTATAAGCGGCTACTACGTTCGGATTCTCGCCACGGCAAGGTCCGCACCAGGAAGCCCAGAAGTCAACCAATACATATTTTCCACGCAGGGAACTTAAACTAACTTCTTTTCCATCAGCTGTGGGCAATACAATTTCCGGCGCTGCCGCCCCTACTTCCACTCCCTTAGGCGCCTGTTGTTGAGACATGCTTGCCAGCATTTTGTCCACCTTGGTATTAAAATCCTTTACGAGTTTACTGTTAGGAAAACGTCTTGGTAGTGTTTGCGTGAATGTTTGCAGGTATTGAGATTCAGCGGCAGGATTCAGCATTTGTACAGCGAATAAAGCATTCGGAAGGTATTGCGTTGTATCGGAATATTGCTCAATGTATCGGGTGAACTCGAAGTTCATATTCTGAAGATCCTTTTGCGCTACTGTCAGAATGCTGTCATTCCCCTTTGCCTGCAAGCTGTCCAGTACTACAGACATCGTATTAAAGTCGCGGAGGTGTTCGCGTACGTTCACCAGGAAATTTTTAAGTCCCTCGGAAGCGGGCGAGCCGGTCACCGCATAATTGCTGAGGGTATTCCACTCGCCTTTTACTTTTATGGTTCCTTTGTCTGTTACTGAAAGAAGAATAAACTGGTTCTGCTCGAAGCGAAGACGATACAATCCTGGCTCGGGCGCAGTACCCGTCAGCTCAAAGTTCCCGCTTTCATCCGAATGTGCAGAGTCTATCACTATTACGTCACTAACCGGATTCAACTCTTCTAAGAAGATATTTTGCGTGGGCATGTTTTCTACATGACCAACCACCGTAAATTTATGTTCCTTGTTACTGCAGGCAGAAAGAAGTGCTACAAAAAAAACAAAAGGTATTAAAAGCCGGAATTGCATCAGGGATTCTGAATTTTTGAATGTGCAAACCTAATTAATTATTTGCGTTCAAACGGTTGAACAAAAGTTAAATGAAAAGATGAAGGGAGAGACTGAATGAAGCCCGAAAGATTTTAACGTGAACGAATGAAGGCAAAGAAATGGGGATTTTTAGAAACTGACCGCAATCACCCTCTCCTATGACACAAATCTGACACTTGAAAAGTATCAGTGATAGATATTTGCAGATCATGCGTTTGAGTGGATCGTTCTGGCTTATTATGGCAATCGGGGTTTTTCTCTGCTCCTCCTGTGAGAAGAGGGAATTTCCTATTCCGTTGCCTCAGAAGGGAAGTGCACAGATAGCGCAGGTAATTATGGGGCAGGACTACGACGATCAGATTTTCTTTGATCTTGAAACCGGGCAACAGGTTCTTAAGAACTATATTAACGCCTGGGATCTTGCATTTGAGTCTCAGCCGGACGGTAAACACGTGTTTATGAATAATGGTAAAAATATATTCGTTTACAATACTCATCAAACCGATCCTTCTGCGATTTCCTTCAATGCTGCCGAACTGGTAAGCTCGATGAATTGGGGGTTTGATTCTCCAACCGGTTTGCCGGACTCCACCTACATAGGAGAGTGGAAGAACGCTAACGGTCTGTCAAAAAATGAAGTGTATATTATTAAGCTTGCAGCTGATACCTTTAAAAAAATAGTGATTGCAGGCGATAATGATACAGGTTATATTTTAAAGTATGGCGATATAAACAGTACTGTGCTGAGCACCATTAGCATCCCTAAAAGCAACCTTTACAATTATAGCTATTTCAGCTTCAATAACGGTGGAACCATAGTTTCTATGGAGCCACCCAAAGACAGTTGGGATATAGTGTTTACAAGATATCGGTATGTTTATTACGACCTTAACAACTTTACTTATCCTGTTACAGGCGTCCTACTCAATCCTTATAATACAACCGCGCTCGCCGATAGTACGACAACATTTGGGGCAATAAACTTTAACTCGCTTAATCCTGCAGCTTTCAGCAACAATAGAGACGTCATTGGTTTTGATTGGAAAACCTACGACTTTAATACCGGCAGGTACACTACTAACCCTAATAAATGCTACGTTATTAAGACCCGAAAAGAGCAATATTACCGCATTCATTTTATGAACTTCTACGACCAGAACGGTTATAAAGGAAGTCCTTCTTTTGAGTATGAGCGCATTCATTAGAAAACGGCCCTCAGGTACCAAAACAGCATGACGAGGCACCAGCCCAACTGGATGCCAGTACTAATGAGGAAGCCAATAAAGGAGTTCCATGCCGCTCTTTTTGCTTTATTCCAGTCGAACCCGTCATGTATCAGTTCTCCAACAAAGGCTCCGATCAGCGGGCCCAGAACAATACCCAAGGGTCCTGCAAACAAACCGAGAATCATACCTGCCGTTGCCCCTTTTTGTCCATACTTCGTTCCCCCTGAACGTTTTGTCGCCCAAACGGGTAGAATATAATCCAGTAAACTGACGACTGCGGTTACTATAGCTGTGATAATCAGAAAAGTGACAGAAAAATAGTGCGTGGAAGTGAAGTGCGTCAATAGCAAGCCTGCCCATGCCAGGGGTGGCCCCGGCAGAAAAGGCAAAAAACTGCCGACAATCCCAAGAAAGATAAGTACGGCAGCTATTACAAGCAATAATGTTTCCATACATGGTACTCTAATAAATTAATGCCGGATATTTCCCTCGGTCTATGGCAGTGTAGTGGGAAGATTAACAATCTTCAGTTGTACCATATCATTTGGCTGATCGTCATAAGTAAGGGAGATATATGGATATTTCCTGCTTAATGCATCGAGTAGCTTATAAAGTGGTGGCCAGGCACCATTAACATCCATCTTTATTGTCCGTCCTGCTTCAAAGTTGTCAGATTCCGTTGCTATCTTATACTCAATGTTGGCTACCGCCTGTGCTAATTCCATACCTAACGTTGTTATCTATGTCTTTATACCTTATTTCCAGCCCTAAAAACTATTCCCGCCATTTTTTTACCTGCGAAATTGGAACCGGCCTGCATCCTAAGGCGTTATTGTGGGGCGATTGCCTATTTTACCGCAACAATACTACTTTTACCGAAATTTTTTTGACGGATGAAGAAGGCTTTAATCACCGGCATCACGGGACAGGACGGATCTTACCTTACGGAATTGCTGCTTAGCAAGGGCTATGAAGTACATGGTATTAAAAGACGTTCTTCCCTTATCAATACGCAAAGGATAGACCATCTCTACCAGGATCCTCACGAAAAAAACCTGCGACTGATCCTTCATTATGGCGATCTTTCTGATTCCACCAATATCATTCGCATTATACAGCAGGTGCAACCTGATGAAATTTATAATCTCGGCGCAATGAGCCATGTCCAGGTAAGTTTTGAAGAGCCCGAATATGCGGCGCAGGTGGATGGTATCGGAACATTGCGCATACTGGAGGCAGTTCGTATTCTCGGACTGGAAAAGAAGACCAAAATATACCAGGCTTCCACCTCCGAACTTTATGGACTGGTACAGGAAATCCCTCAGTCTGAAACCACACCTTTTTATCCCAGGTCGCCTTATGGCGTAGCAAAATTGTATGGCTACTGGATTACGGTAAACTACAGGGAGGCATACGGAATGTATGCGTGCAATGGCATCCTGTTCAATCATGAAAGTCCGCTCCGCGGCGAAACCTTCGTAACGCGTAAAATTACAAGGGGAGTAGCGGAAATAGTGCTGGGACTGAAAAGGAAGCTATTTCTGGGTAATCTTGATGCTCAGCGGGACTGGGGCCATGCAAAAGACTATGTAGAAGCGATGTGGCTGATACTGCAGCAAGAACAACCCGAAGATTTTGTGATCGCAACAGGGATTACCACTGCTGTCAGGGAATTTGTAAAATTGGCTTTTGGACATGCCGGAGTCACCATTCGCTTCGAAGGCGAAGGGGTGAATGAAAAAGGCATTGTGGAGGCTGTTACCAACGCAGATGCAAAAGTTGCTGTAGGTGATATAATCGTTGAAGTAGATGAACGTTATTTCCGCCCTACAGAGGTAGATCTGTTACTTGGAAATCCTGCCAAAGCACAACAGAAGCTGGGATGGAAAGCAAAATACAGTGTTGATGAACTGGCAAAAGAAATGGTAGATGCTGATCTTGAGCATTTCAGAAAAGAACTGCTTTTGAAAGATTCCGGCTATAGAACCTTAAACCAGTACGAATAATATGGAAGTACAAAGCAAGATTTATGTAGCCGGGCATAACGGGATGGTCGGCTCCGCTATAGTAAGAAGATTGCAGCAATCAGGATATCACAATATTATTACCCGCAGCTCCAAAGAACTGGACTTACGAAACCAACAGGCCGTTAATGATTTCTTTGCCGCAGAACACATAGATTATGTTTTTCTGGCTGCGGCGAAGGTTGGTGGTATCTTTGCCAATAATACTTACCGCGCTGAATTTCTTTATGACAATCTGATCATGGAGACAAATGTCATTCATGCAGCTTATGAGCGTAAAGTAAAAAAGCTACTGTTTCTGGGTAGCTCCTGCATCTATCCAAAACTCGCACCGCAACCCCTAAGGGAAGAATATCTCCTTACTGGCTTGTTAGAACCTAGCAATGAACCTTATGCTATCGCCAAGATCGCCGGCATTAAGTTGTGCGAAGCCTACCGGGATCAGTACGGATGCAATTTTATTGCAGCTATGCCTACCAATCTCTATGGCAAGGGGGACAACTATCATCTTCAGAACTCACATGTTATTCCTGCTTTGCTTCGCAAGTTTCACGAGGGAAAGACAACTAACAGCGCTACCGTAGAGATCTGGGGATCAGGAACACCTTTGCGCGAGTTTATGTTTGTAGACGATCTTGCAGATGGGTGCCTTTTCCTGATGGAACATTACAACGAAAGGCTGTTTATGAATATTGGAACGGGTGAGGAAGTATCTATTAAGGTTCTTGCAGAACTGATAAAAGAGGTAACCCAATTTGAAGGCAATATTGTTTTTGACAAAACAAAGCCGGATGGAACACCTCGGAAGCTAATGGATTCTGACCGCATTCATCACCTCGGCTGGAAGCATAAAACGTCGTTAGAGGAAGGGCTGGCAAAGGCTTACGAATATTTTAAGGAAGGCGAAGGAAGACTTTGACGAGGAAAGGATATTTGCCTGAATACATTAATGAGATGCCTGGCTGTTGACCACTCAAAGCTTAGTTTTTTGCTTTAAATGGATGGCGGTTCTCCCATTCTCCCTCCATACTATTGATATTCTGCTGCAGCCGGTTGATGACCTGACGTATGGCAGGATTGCGAATGTAGAGGTAGGTAGACAGATATTTCGGTCTGCAACCCAGCCGTGCCTTTGCTTCCAGCGCCGTTCTTCCCAATACCAGCTTCTTCTTTCTGAGGCTGATGGCTTGCTCTACCGTAAAGAAAAGAATGTTGAAATAAAGTTGCAACTCCTCGTTTTTTGAATAGTCAAATCCTATATAAAACATATCTAGCACATCACCGTTTGTCCATGCGCTGAAAAAAAGCACCGGTTCGCTCCCTTCATATCCCACCCATATCTTTAGTTCTTTTTCATAAGCTTTTTTCAAAGCCGGAAGAAATGCTTGGTTCAGCAGGCCAAGTCGTACCTGCTGTTTGTTGGTCACTTGTGTATATAGCCGATGAAGTATAGCTTGATGTCGTTCCGTTTCCTTTACTGATAATTCATTTATAATAATGTTCTGGCTGCCTTGCCGCACTTTGCGGAACCGTTGTGCATACTTATGCTTCAGTGCGCTTTCATAGTCCAGTATCGTTTGCCATGTGGCAGGGATATCCATTTCCATCGTTATATCATTTCGCAGCAAAAGGTACTCGGGTGCATAATGCTGGAAGTACGGAATCAATTGTTCATTTACATCCTTTACTAAAACGGCATCTGCACCGGTCTGGCGCATAGCCACCTTTATTGCCTCGCGGTAAAAACCAAAGGCATCGAATGGCGTTATTGTTTCTCTTTGAAAAAAAGAGCAAATATCATGGCGAAATAAGTGTCCTGCTACCAGAAGCTTAGGCCGCATAAGGCTGGTAAATAAATGCCATAGCTGCTGCTGGTAAGGCTTTAAGGCTGTGGCGTTCAAGTGGTGTTCGCCGATGTGCAGCACCTGGAAGTAGGCCAAACCAACGGGTTTATGCTGCTGACTTATAAGTGCGTAAATAAAATTTACATCGGGAAGTTGAACCGATTCGTAGATGGCCAAATGGTCTGGTTGCAGAAAATGATCGACTGGCAGAAGGTCGTTCCAGCTTTGCGGCAGTTGAGAAGCCTTTTGAAAAAGTTGAATATCAATGTTCTGTTTCCTACAGTATGTCACTAAGCTGTTTTCGTATTCGATAAAGGTAAGCTGTTGTGTCGCTTAGATAGTAGAACAGCACTGACGCAGGACCAAAGACCATCTCCCTATCATGCGCCAATGCCCTAAGGGATCGCGCTCATTATGCGCTAAAGCTGTTTACGCATGGCAATATGTGGAATCCCTACTTCTGTAAATTCCTCGCCCGAGGCTTTATAACCCAGCTTGTTATAAAATCCCTCAGCTGTTCTGCGGGCATGTAGTATAATCTCGGTACAGTCATGTTCAAACGCAGTTTGTTCCGCATCCTCAACAAGTATTTTACCTATCCCTTTTCCCTGAAATCGCTCTGCAATAGCCATCTGTCGTAGCTTGATCCTTCCGTCTTCTAAAGGGTGGAGCATCACACAGCCAATTACCTCTTTGTCTTGCATTACGAGAAGGATAAAGTCCTGCTGATCATCGCCCAGGTCCTCCTCAAAAAGATTCAAGCCCAAAGGTGCCCGCAAAAGTTGATGACGGAACTCAAGTAGCTGCGGATATTCCGGACTTGTGGTATTAATCTCTTTTATGAATATTTCCTGCATGCTGTGGTTTTGTTTGTGATTAAACACTTTATGAACATCCTCAAGACGTTAACTAGAACGTTTCATATGCATCAGAGTATTACAATATATAGCATGCTATTTTCCGTTTATATCAAATCATTTCAGTTCTACTTCTGTCGTTTCGTTGCTCTTTACACGAAACCGCTGCACCTGGTCCGGCTCTAAAGGTAATTTAGGGTTCTTTTTCCAGTGCGCTTCATATATACCGGGTTGCAGTCGTAGCTTTTGTGCCTCCGAATTGCCATTAAGATCCATTCCATAAAACCGGACAAACTGATCTCCGAGCGGATACCATAAATAAAGCTTTCCAATAGGGTCTGTATTTGTGAATTGTACATATCCAGGCTCTGCTATATCTATGGCCACCATAACACCGAAGTCCAGGTCCACATTTCTCTTCTCCACCGGCAGCGTATTAAACTCAATATGGTAATTGCCTGGCTCATATTCCAGTTCCTCCGTTCCTTTTTGCACAACGGTAGGTGCGGCTTCAAAGTTTCTTTTCACCACCCCGACAAACTCAGTGATCGGTCTTTTGGGATTATTACGGTAATAGAAATGGAGACTTCCCTTAGTAACGATCACAGTTACTTTGTTGTGGTTTCCGGCTTTCACTGTTACATTGCTCGCTACGTAATTGCCCGATTTGCCAATCACCATCGTGTACTTACCTGGCAGTACATTTTGCGGGTCAGGATTGCCACTTGCATCTGTAGTACGGTAGAACTTCTTTACTTCTCTTCCCGTTTTCACATCCATTAGCTGCATTGGCGGCGTAGTGGTATAGAACTTTCCTTTACCGTTCGTAAAGTAAACCTCAAGGGTCGTTTCCGGAGAGGGTTCAAGCTGAGTGGTAAAGGTCGCCTCCTTTTGTGGTGGTTTAATGATAGTTGCTGGTTTTATAACGACAGGTTTCTTCACTGCTGGTTTTGGAGCCGGCTTAGGCTCAGCATCCGGCTTGCTCAAACTGCCAACACCTTCTTCTTGTTCAGGCAAAGCAAAAGCAGGGACCGGCTTTTGCTTCAGACGTGCAATTGCCCAAAATCGGGGAAAATTGATCTCGTGAGGTTGAATTCGATTCAATGTTGCTATCTTATCCTTAGTGGGAAAAGCTGTTTCCACTTGTATTCTGCTTTCTTTTACTGGCTTGGTGGCCTCAGGCTGAGGTTTGGGTGCATCCTTTACAGGTTCTTTACTTGTAACTACAGGTTTCGTTAACACTGTAGTCTCCGGTTGCTTTGCTACCGTTGTTGACTGTTCCGGCAATACCGCCTTTACGGGCCCTACTCTTATCTTCTGCGCACTCGGAGCGGGAATATTGGTTGTTTTTAATAATTGAGGTTTTGCTATCGGTATTGCCAGAACTTTGCGGTAAGCCTCCGTAATAGTGTGTAGGGCAGAGGCAATCTCACCTGGTTTTGAAACCGTGAGATAGTTACCTAGGCAGTTGTACTGGTCTTTTAGTGGTGCATAATCTACAAGGCTCACGATATATGGCTTGAACTGTATTTTCTTTTCGAGGAGAGACTTTACTACATCACAGATATTTCCTCCACAGCTTTCCCCACCGTCAGTAATGAGTACCAGACTGTATGCATAGTCGTTTTCGCTGACAAAGTCGTTTTCGGCTGCTTCCTTCAGCGAATAGGCAATTGGGGACACTCCCAAAGGTTGCAGGCTGGCAAGCCTCAACGACATCTGCGTATAGTTGTTCTTACTGAAACTCACCTCCCGTCTGGTATCGTAGCAGTTATCTTCCTTAACCGTATGCTGGTGACCGTAAACACGAAGGGAGAACTCCACCTGATTATTAACGTTGTAGATGCTATCCATGAGGTGCAGGACAATATCTCCCGCAGCTTTGAACCGGTTCTCATCCTTTGTCCAGTCGTTAATCATACTGCTCGATCCGTCGAGCAATATCAGTATACGCGGTTGTTTGTATTCAATTTTTTTCTGGGAAAAACCAACGGTAGCAGTAGTAGCAAAAACCAATAGCAATAATACGCTTCGCAAAAACATCTGTACTTTAAACTTCGGTAACAAACCTACGTCAAAACCCGCGGATTTAGGGCTGGGATTCAGGATTTAGCGATTTCAGAACATCCGTTTTTGTATAAAACATTCCAGAAATGTACCGTTCAGAGAAATGGATTTTACTATCTTACAGATAAATTTTTTCATATGAGCAGAAGATGGATGCCGATGGTTAGCGAAGCATGGAAAGGTTTAACTTAGACGATCCGTTAATGGGTCTCTCTTCTTAATAATAACTAAATACTTATAGATGAAATGTATTTTTCTTTTGCTCCTTTGCTGCTTTTCTGTTTCGCTCTTTTCCCAGAATACGCGTACCAGTTCCACGGTTTCTATCGGAGTAACTGTTCATATAGATTCAGTCCATCAAGATGCTCCACCAATAAACGACAGTCTGCAAAACAGCACTCAGCAGTCGCCACAGTCACCTCCCAAAGAAGGAAAGTAATTGTGATTAGATTTTCGAAGGCGAATTCTGAAGGTTAGTGCCCGTGCAGTTAGACGAGCAAGGCATTAATGAAAAATCTTTGACAGGTTGATTATAAGGCGTTTCAGACCTTTGCTATTGGTTTCCCTGGCGACAAAAGACTTTTAAGCACACAGTATAAACGTGGCCAGATGTTGTTAAACGTTTGTTAACGGCTTGTAAAGGGTTTGTTATCCACCCGCTTTAGAGTTCCTCTTTTAACCTTGGTTTTTAAGCTTTAAGGTACAATATAAGGAGAGAATTTTTTATGAGATCTAATGTGCATCTGTCAAAGGACAGAAATGGCATTGCTTCTATGGGCATATGCTTCCTAAAGATTTTAATAGTCGCATTAATGGCATTTATCACATACAAGACAACAAATCACGGAGGATAAAGAGTTTTTTCTAATCGCTCATGACCCTATTCGTCCAAGCTCATTCAGCTTGTCCTTAATAATAAGGATGTTTTCGGCCATCAGCTTCAGCATCTTCTGACCAACCTTTTGCGATTTATACTGCTTATTATATTCATTAAAGCAGAAGCCACCAATCATACTTAGTTGCTTTTTGGCACTGGTAATTTTCCAGTAATCTATATTGTGCTGGCTGAGCAACTGCAATTCGGCATCCTTTATCGGGTGAACATTTTTATGAACAAAGCCCACTGCTGTTTTAGGAGCAGTAAAAATGAAATTGATCTGCTCACCATTATCCAGGTAAAAGCATAATTCATCATCCTTATCCAGCTGAAAGAGTTTAAATGCTGCGGTAAAGTGAATGAAGCTGATATAGCCATAGGAGATAAAGCTGATACCGAGAAAGTTTGTCTTTTTTGTTGTTTCCAACTCTTCTTTTAAGATAGAATAGTGGCTCAGGTTCCTTGGATGAGTGACAACTGGAAACGTCTTGATAAAATCCTCATCAGTATTTTTTGATACCTGAGTAATCTTTGCGGCGAGTCGTTGTATTTCCGTTTTGCTTTCGTTGACGATCGCGGCCTTTACATTGTAAACAATAGACATGGGGTACTTGTGGTTTTGCTTTGTGATATGCAAAACTTAAAAAGGGGAGAAGAGGTACAAACTAAAAGGTGATGCTTAACGGAGCGTTTGGAATTGATTAACGAGTAATTAGGTTTAATAGCTAAACCCATTTCATATGTGCATGTATCCTTTATTCTTTGGGGTTATTGTGTGTTACTAGCTTTATATCAGGGATTAACAGCAAGAGACGAAAAAAGTTCCTTGTAGATGACGGTGGAATCTGCAGTTTCCCTGTCAATGTTAAACGGGGTTAAATGATTTCCCGCACGATGGCCGCAGCCGCCAGTGGTAATCCTAACAAAAACTATTACCATTCCTTACATTTGAATTTTTTACGTTAGTGTTAATAACTGGTTAATATCGACTTTTTTCTTTTTTTATTAATACGTTTACTGTAATTGCATTATATATTGCTTTTGCATTTTATGTGACTAAGCGCTACAAAAGGATAATAAAGTTATTCACAATAGGTATTTTGATAATTCTACATTGCCTAGTTATTAACAACATATACATATTGAAATTTTGATTTGTAGATGAATTATTATTTAAAATGTGGATATCTTGTATAGAAGCGAGTTTAGTATGGCAGTTTTATAAAGATAATATTGCGTTTTAATATTTCTTTATTTCAAAATTTATCTTATGAAACGATTTAAAAGCTCATTGCAAGGCATGCTACTCGCGGCCACCATTTTCACCCCTCTATTATCGGATGCCGCTAATGTAACCGTCCACGTTCAGAAGAATGACGGAACTACTCCTTTAGCTGGCGTTGCTGCTACTTATCAGTCCACATATACCTATACTATGGGTAATACTGATGTTTCGGGCAATGTTACCAAAAGCATTGCTAATGGAACCTATAATTTTAGAGTCACCTACCGCGGCACATCAACCGTTATTCCGGTTACGATCAGTGGCGATACAACACTTGAGTTTTATACTTCAGGTATTACAGCCAATGTATCAAGCTGTGGTAATGCAGGCATAGCAGGCGCTCAGGCGAAGTATGCTTCAGGAGCATACGAATATTGGATTGGAGGGAACACAGACGTCTCCGGTAATACGAGCGACCAGGTTTTCCCCGGTACCTACAATTTTACTGCCATTTATCACGGTACCTCAGCAAGCCAGATGGCAACAGTAGCTGGTGACGGATTGAGTGCTGGTAACTCAAGTACTGTAACTTTCCACCCAACAGCAGTTACCCTTTCTAATGCAGGTTCTAAAACCTATAAATCGGGCCCGTACTCCTATTATGCAAATGGACTTACTTATATCTTTCCAGGCACTTATGAGTTTACCTTTCCTGGTGGCTATAAAACTGATTTGACCATTGCTGGTTGTACTCAAAATCTCACAGTCAATATCCTGGTGCTGAAGGATCATAATAACAATCCTCTTTCCGGTGGCACAGGCCGGTATGGCTATGGTACTAATTATAGCACCGCTTTTGTACCTGGCAGCACTGATGCAAATGGTTTGATTTTTCACGTCGTTAATACCAGCGTAAATCCTATCATGTCTTATGAAATGAAATACAATACTACCACTTCAGTTCTGACGCAAGACGTTACTACAACTAATGGCAACGTGTTCATGTTCAAGACAAATGAAGTAAGACTGAGACTACAAACTTGCAGCAACGTTGGACTTAGCGGTGGTTCTGCTCGTTGGGGAAATGGCGCTACGGCAACAAGCTATTATTTCCCAGGCACTAATCTTACAGATGCAAATGGAGAGATGGCAGCGGAAATGTTCCCTGGCACTTATTCTTTCGAAATGAATTATCAAAGTTCAACCGATACAAAGACAAGTGTTGTTATTCCTAATTCCAATACTACCCTTACCTGGACAACAACTAATGTTACGATCAACTGGCCTTACGATGTCGCTTATGGCGGTAGCGGAGATAGTCGTTATTTCACTAAGCCAAGTATGGAATTGCTCCCAGGCAACCTTAACTTCAATTTCAGAGCTCCTGCTGCTTTGGGTGGCTACAATTATACTACTCTTACTATTGATGGCTGCTCTATGACACTTACACCGGGCCTTGTAAGGCTGATCAGTTCCACAAATGCTCCGATTAGCGGCGGAAGTGTGGATGGCTATCAGGGTGGCTGGTCTACTTATGGGACTACAGGTGCTAATGGCAATCTTTTAGTGATTGGAAAGAATCCGAGCTCAGTTGCAATGACACTGGGCGGTGGTCGTCAGCAACTGAACAGCATCAGCTTTGCAACAAATCCAGTTGTGATTTTCCAAACCAAGCTAGTGACTATGGATTTCACAGATGCTAGTGGCAATCATACACTTCAAGGTTCAGGTCTTCAATATTATGCAGGAGGCTGGAATACTTTCGGATCGGGAAGCACAACCAATGGTATTGAAACAATGGAAATGTTGCCAGCAAGCTACTCTTTCAAATTAGGTTATATGGGAGCAGTTCAGCAAATTACATCGCAAAATGTAAGTGTGAATCCTTTAGTTAGTTATCAAACTGCTGTTGCAGATATTTATCTAAAGGATCTGAGCAATAATGGTATTGCAGGCGGTAATGCTACTTTCTATGCTGGAGGATGGCACAATATAGGAGCGACAGATGCAAACGGACATATCGCTATTGAGTTATTGCCGGTAACATATTCTTTTGCAATGTCTTATGCTACTAAGTATAATCAAAAGAACGGCATTGTTGTTCCAGGAACTGTAAACTTTACCTTCGATGGCAGCAGCTTATACAAAATTGCACCTGAGCAGGAAGCCACTAGCAATGAGATCAAGGCTTATCCAAATCCTGTTAATGATCAATTGACTATCAGCTTAAGCAGTACAGAATCAAAGACAGCAGAAGTGAAGCTTGTAGATCTTACAGGTAAAACAATGCTGAATATGAGCGTAAATCTTGAGAAAGGACAAAACGTTCAGCAAGTAAATGTGAGCCAACTTCCTAATGGAACTTACTTATTAATGGTTGACAATTCTAAAGAAAACATGAGCAGGATTGTTGTGATGCACTAATAATGCATACGGTTTAAATGGAAGCGCCTCAAACCGGGGCGCTTCTTTTTTTCTCACCTTGCAAACAGTTTAATGTTATTGTTTTGCTATCTGATATTGATTTCAATAAAAGTAATTGATAAAAAACTCTATTTTCGTCGAAAGAAGATATAACCGTGTGAATATGAAAAGCCTCTTAGTAATACTTACCCTGTCACTCGCACAGCAAGCAAATGCTCAAAACGCTCAGGAAATTAATGTGAATGTACTGCAGCCGCTCACATTCAATTACAATACATTAGATGAACTAAGCACGCCGAAGACGCTGTATAATGCTCTGGAGTTAGATCTTAAAGTAAAGCAGGTTGCGGCTATAGTTTCGGCAAGCCTTAATTATACCTCACCGGCGGAGCCTTCATTAGCTAATAAATTGAATCTAAAGTACAGTAATGGCAATTCGTCCAGCGCTGTAATTAATATGGCAGATATTCCACTTAGCCAGGTACCTATGCAATTATTACAACAGCCGGCTTTCGGAAACGGCGTGGATCATTACACATTCTATTACAATGTCACGCTTCAGCCGATTACTGATTTTGTAATGCAGTCAAGTAACTATTTTGTATTGACGTTCACTTTAAGTAATCCTTAAACTACTCAATGTCAACCTCTTTTTGAGAAACTTCCAGCGGCGCATCGTCGCCGGCATCTATTGAAGCGACGGCCAGGTATTTCCCTTTAGGCAAATCTTTAGGGGCCCTTAAATACACAGTTCTTTTCGTTCCCGGAAGCAACAAACAATCACTCTCGCTTAGAGAATAAGTCTTTCCGGTGGAAAGAGAGGAAAGCTTCACACTGTAGATGCAACGCAAATCGACATCACCCATATTTACTCCGCTTACACTGAGAACATTGCTCATTTCGTTAGTGGTGTCTTTAGGCATAACCATTCGCTCAGAAGAAAAGCCAGTCATCTTAATATCTTTATAGGTTGCACTTGGTGGATTCTCATAAACGTGAAGAATAACATTAAATTGATTGCTAAGCGCAATAGAAGCGTTTTCAGATATCTTTTGGGGGGCATCCTTTTCTAGCAAAAGTGTAACGTTTATAACGCACCAATGCATCTGCTTCACAGCTTCTTCGTCATCAGGAACTGTCATTGTGACCACTATATTAGAAACCTTTCCCGGCTCTGCGGTAACTACGTTTGGAGTAATGGTTATCCATGACGCACAGGAGTTTTTTACATGTCCTGAATCAGGATAATGAATAGAATTACCCATAGAGTCAAGTGTCCATTCAGTGGCAGAAAGCGCAAATTGATAAGGTTTGTCCCGTTTATTTACGATCTGAACGACCTGCTTGCCTACCTCGCCTTTTCCTAATGTGAACCGGAGTTTGGCCGGCCCAATTGCAAGCCCGCCGGTTTTTTTAGTTGTCACAGAATCCATGGCAACCTGCGCATTCAAGAATAAGGGGAAGGAAAACGCTATAAATAAAAATAAGATACTTTTCATAAAAAAACTTTAGTTTTACGCTCTAAGGCTTTCAAAGGTTGGCCAAATTAGTCTTTTTTCGTGATGCGAATATATACTTCCATATTTTTTTTACTTCTGTGCCATCTGGCTCACGCCCAGGCAGTAAGGGTGACTAATGGAAATAGTTCGCCTAAACAGACCGCTTCGGTTACGGGATCGGTCCATCTCCCATCCGTCCTGACTCTAAGGTTGAGCTCTGTTGCTAATACTCAATTTAATTTCGATAATTGGGAGGCATATAAGAATGGTGTGGTCAAATCCGGTATTATTCATGCGAAGATAAAAAGTACTCGTCCATGGGTTCTGACCGTATCAGCACCGGAAGAAAGCTTCGTTTCGACCTCAGGTAATAGCTTACCTTATAGTTTGCTAAAAGTGAAGCCCACCAACGGAGCAACATTTGTTCCATTATCCGTACAGCCGAGCACCTTACTTACAAGTGCATCGTCTCAAATTTCTTCGGAACAGGACTTCGATTTAAAAATGGATTCCCCGCTCGGTTTTAAAGGTGGAAATTATTCTGCAACTATCGTTTTCTCGCTCACCGCGCAATAGATTATCTGGGTTTGCTCGTTCATGCAAAAGCCGAGCAGCCAGTTTACTTTTCCCATACTTTTATTTAGCCCTCTTTTTCGTCTTACTGAATTCCTTTCTGTGGGATCTGGTCAGTTTACTCTTCTATTTATAGTCCATTTACTCTGTTACTAACTGTTCGCGCAGCCAATAGATGGTTAATCAATAGAGCTGCTGACTAATAAAACGCCTTTACAGCCCATTTTTTTCCTAAAAAGGGCA
>DATJDP010000095.1:0-28394 GCA_035497355.1 Flavipsychrobacter sp. | reverse complement strand
GTTTGGGCGGTAGCTCCGTAGGATACAGACATGCTGCTTTTTTTAGCGGATCCTGGCTGAGGTAAAGGGGATGATATCTGTCCCGGTAGGTCAGACATTGTTGACGTAGTCTGTGCGGAAGGAATGGCCTGGCTTACCCCTGCCGTCTTTTTTTCCTGTTGCGCTGCAGATTTTACGGGATTGTAATCGTTGCTCAGTGCAGCATAAGTGTACTGTTGCAGGTTGTACTCTTCGATAAGTTTTATCAGTATTTGAGAGTATTTTGGATTAGTGGCGTAGCCACAGCGCTTCAGGCCAACACACCAACCGCTATAGTCTTTCGCAGAAAGCTTAAAAAGCGCTGAATATCGCTGGCTTCCCGCGAGGTAGTCAGAATGGTCTTTGTAAGATTGAAAGGCAGAAGGGTACTTTCTAAAGCACTCATCCGGTGCATCATCCGTATAGGCGTAGGTTTCACCGGTCCATTCCTTTTTGCACTTAATGCCGAAGTGGTTGTTTGCATTCAGAGCAAGTTCGCTGGTGCCGGCACTGGTTTCGTGAATGCCTTGAGCAAGAGTTATAGCTGCTGGCACGCCGCTCCTACGTTGCTCCTCCATTGCCCAGTCTTTGTAGTGCTCAATATAGTCCTTCACACGCTGGTCGTATGATTCCTGTGCTTTTACTTTCGATACCACACTTAGCACCAACAGCATGCATACAATCTTCCACTTTTGCATAAGCAACGAGTTTTATTCAGTTATTAATGGGTTGTTTTCCTAACGATCATGATTCCGTCACGTACCGGTAGCAATACGTGCTCTATTCTATTGTCCTTACGCACTTTTTCATTAAATGCATGAATGGCACGCGCATTTTTACTCTGTTCTTCCCCTGGCAAAATCACCTCGCCATCGTACAACACGTTGTCTGCAAGGATAACTCCGCCAACAGGCATTTTATCAAAAACCAGATCGTAATACAGGTGATAATTTTGTTTATCTGCGTCAATAAAGACGAGGTCAAATTCTTCTTCTAACGTCGGGATAATCTCTGCCGCTTTTCCTATATGCTGGGTAATCTTTTTATCTAAACCTGCTGCGCAAAAATAGCGAAAAGCCATATCTTCCAGCTCCTCATTTATGTCAATTGTATGCAAATGTCCTTCTTCGGCAAGCCCTGAAGCGAGGCATATTGCCGAATATCCGGTATAAGTACCGACCTCAAGTATTCGTTTTGGTTTTATCATGCAGCTTATCATCCGCAGGATTTCTCCTTGCAGATGCCCGGACAGCATCACCGGCATTTCTACTTTTACATTTGTTTCTCTGTTCAGTTTGGCCAACACTTGAGTTTCAGGAGTAGAAAACTTTTCTGCATAATCGTTCAGCGATTTGGAGAGCAGTTGTACCGTCATACTTGTTAGAAATTTTGCTGAAGCTTGTTGTGGGTGTAAAACTCATGAAGATAGTTCACGACCTCATCGGGCGTATCAAAAAGTTTGATGAGGTCTAAATCTCCCGGACTGATATTGCCGAACTTTTCATGCATCGTTCCTCTCATCCAGTCAAAAAGTCCCCCCCAATACTCCGTGCCAATACAGATCATTGGTGTTTGAGTAAATTTCCTTGTCTGAATAAGAGTTGCCACTTCAAAAAACTCATCCATTGTCCCCCAGCCGCCGGGCATCATAATAAAGCCTTGCGAGTACTTCGCAAACATTACTTTGCGCACGAAGAAATAATCGAAGTTCAGATTCTTATCACCGTCGATATATGGGTTGAAATGTTGTTCAAACGGCAATTCGATGTTCAGTCCTACGCTTCTGCCACCTGCCTGGTGTGCTCCCTTATTTCCGGCTTCCATAATGCCCGGGCCTCCGCCGGTTATAATGCCAAAGCCTTCTTCTGCAAGCCTTTTTGCGATTTCTACAGTAAGCTCGTAGTATGGTTGTCCGGGTTTTGTTCTTGCGGAGCCGAACATGCAAATGCAAGGGCCGATCTTTGCCATTGCCTCAAAACCCTGTACAAATTCGGCCATTATCTTAAAAACCTGCCAGCTTGAATGTGCCCTTGTTTCCGTCCAGTCCCGCAGCTTTATCTTAGTTAATTGGTCTTTCATGTTTTATAGTCGTAAGTCGTGTCAGTATATTAAGTTTAGGCTGTCGCCGTGTCCGCCTTCTTAGAGCATAAAATTAATAGAATAAACGCGAGGGCTGCATTTATAATCAGCAACTCTGTTCCTATTTTATAGCCAGCAAGCAATGTTTGCTCGTGTTCCTTCAGGAAATAGCAGATTACCGGTGCAAGGATGCAGATAAAAGGAACCAGCTTTTCGTTGACCGTTCTTTTTGTAAGGATGCCGAAGGAAAATAGCGCCAGCAGCGGCCCATAAGTATAGCCGGCCACCACAAGCAATGTCTGTATCAGCGATCCGTTATCTACCTCCCTGAAAAAGAAGACACATAGCAGAAAGATGAACGCAAAGATATTGTGTACCACGAGCCGGACGTTTTTCTTCTGCCTTTCACTCCAGTCGCTGCGATGTTTCATGCCGATAATGTCAATGCAAAAAGAGGAAGTAAGCGCAGTGAGGGCTCCGTCGGCACTGGGAAACAATGCGCTGATCAACCCGATCATAAAGCAAACCGTAATGAAGAAGGGCAAACCGCTTTGGATGGCTATGGTTGGGAAAAGATCGTCGCCAGAGGCATTGATACCGTTTGCGGAGGCATATAATGCCAGCAACCCTCCAAGCATCAGGAAAATGAACACCACAACCATTTGTAGAAAACTTAAGGTTAGCATGTTCTTTTGCGAATCTTTCAGGTTCGTTACACTAATGTTTTTCTGCATCATTTCCTGGTCAAGGCCGGTCATGGCGATGGTAATGAATGCACCGCCTAAAATCTGTTTTAAGAAGAAGTTACCAGCCATTGGATCGGTACCGATCATTTTTGTAAAGCCCTTTGCAGTCATCGTTTGCCAGGCAGTGACCATGGTTAGATCAAGAGAATGCATTACATAAAAAATACAAACCAGCAAGGCCAGCAGCATAAAAGTGGTTTGGAGGGTATCTGTCCACACAATCGTTTTTACGCCGCCCCGATAAGTATATAAGAGGATCAGGGCAAGGATGAGGGTAGCTGTATAGCCGAAAGGGATACCCATATCAGTCAGTACAAATTTTTCCAACACCTTTATGACCAGATAAAGCCTTAGCGTTGCGCCAAGGGTTCTGGAAAGGATGAAAAACAACGCACCTGTTTTGTAGGATACGTTACCAAGCCGTTCATCAAGGTAAGAGTAAATAGACGTGACATGCAGCCGGTAATACAATGGCAGCAATATGAATGCCACTGCGAAATAGCCTATGAAGTAGCCAATAACTACCTGAAAATAATCGAAACCTATTTTGCCAACCGTACCCGGAACAGAGATGAACGTCATGCCGGAGAGCGAAGTGCCGATCATTCCGAAGGCAACCACCCACCATTTGCTGCTGCGGTTGCCGATGAAGAACGATTCATTGTTAGAATGCCTGGAAGTATAAAAAGCGATTCCAAGCAACAATGCGAAATAAGACACTATTATAATCAGCAGCAAAGTGGAATTCATGGGCGTAAAATAAAAAGACTTTATGTTTTTTGAGGCGAAACTCTCCCTGCAAGGTAAACAGCAGCATTTGCAAGACAAAAAGAAGTGTCAGGCTACGGTGCCTTTGAGTATCCCAATAAATGCTTTCTCAATGCGTGACTGTAAAAGACCGCAAAAAGGAGCGGGATAAGCTTCAATTTTTACCATTAAAGCTTCAGTTGTTACGATTAAACATTTAAGTGCTGCGACTAAAACGCTAAGTGCTACGATTTAACCTTTAAACGAGACACTTAAAACTCTAAATGGGACAGTTAAACGTTTAAAAACTACAGTTAAGCTTTTAACTGTGGCGCGTAAAGATTTAAGTGCTCCAATCAAATTTTCAAGTGTTACAGTTAAACATTTAAGCGCTGCGGTTAAACCTTTAAGTACGACAATTAAACCGTTAAGTCATACAGTTAAAGCGTTAAATGCAACAGCTAAGAGTTTAAGAGCTACGGCTAAAGCGTTAAATGCTACAGTTAAACCTTTAAGTGCTCTAATGAAAGCGTTAAGTGCTACAGTTAAACTTTTAAGCGCTCTAGTAAAACCTTTAATTACCACAGTTAGACCTTTAAGTGGTTCACTTAACGCTTTAATAAGAAAACTAAGAAGATTACGAGAAGCTACCGGAATTGTACTGCTAGTGTAAAATATTGAGCATAAGTCCTTCGATGTACTTGCAATGAAGAATACCCGAAGTATCTTGTAAATGAAGACAGAGAAAATATGTCTTACAGTCCACTTACCATGAACTCCTTTAATCAAATTAGAACCCGTTTTTTCGTTCTGCTTCTATCGGCGTCCGCATTATTCAGTAATACTTTGCTGGCGCAATGCAATAACTGGAATATAAACGCCCAACTGATTACGTCTTCCACTTGTGCGGCCAATGGTAATATTCAGGTGCTGCTTTCAGGCGCCGATGTTGGTAATCTTTCAAACGTACAATATGGTATCCCGATTGCCGGCAACGGATTTTCCGTTCCGCTAAATAATAGCAATAATTTCTACAGTGTACCGCCGGGAACGTATCAGATCAGTGCAGTAGCTCAGTGCAACGGCTCCCTTGTGGGGAAAAATACTACGATTACTATCCCGGGCAGTTATTATGTGCCAACTATGCAGGCGTCAGTTATAAGAAACAGCATTAGCTGCGGTGCGTACGGACTAATATATTGCGAGTTTTCGAATGGAAGGCCGCCCTACACCGTAAATATTACTAATGCACCTTCTACTTACCCCGGTCCCCTCAGCTTTACGACCAGTAACAGTTCCGTTTCACTACCGCGCTTATCAGCGGGAAGCTATACTGTTCAATTGGTGGATGCTTGCGGCAGTGGTACCAGCCCTCAGACACTCACTATTTCAAATCTTTCCTTCAGTTCTTTACAGTTTACAAATCCAACAGATTTTACAAGCTATTCCTGTGACACCGCATTGATCCTAAAGCCGGGTATCTTGTATAATACTCCGTGGTCACCATACGGCAACGATACATTATTCAAGGTTTCCGTCCAGATAGCGGGCAATCTTTTCCTTCCTTCTGCTGACGAGTATTTAAACAGTGGAAGCTTCAAATTGAAACTGACATCAGGCTATACCATTAAGGATTGTTATGGCAAGACGCTAACGTATACCATCAAACCGCCATGTGGCAATAGCATAACCCAAACCACAACTTTCCCATACCCCTCCGTTACTACCAATGCTGACCAACACTGTAACTCCGGGTTCGATGCGCTGATCACTTTTGAAGGAGCGCTTTGTTTTCCACTTACTTATTCGGTCTTAGACCCAGGCACCAACACTACCTTCGGGCCTTATACAACAAGCACACTTACAACTTCCGTCCCCTCTCTGCCATTGGGAAACTATACACTAAGTTTTACCACTTCCGATGGCTACTCCGGCACAGGAAGCCTTGGTGCTACCCCTATCGTCGGTAATCCCTATAGCGTTACGACAGTAAATACAGGCAGCGGGCTTCACCAGTATATTGAGAGTTTCAGTTTTAGTACAAGCATTTCTTTCGGGAACAAAACAGTGGAGCTATTTAACGGGCCAGCTGGATATTCTTTTAATGGAACGTGGCCCGGAAGCAATTTCTTTTTTGTCAGCGACAATCAGACACCCGGAATGAATCACTTGAAATTCCCTGCGGGAAATTATGTTTGGAAGATAACTGACGATTGCGGTGTTTACTATTTGCCTATTACTGTTGGCGCCCCGGATCTTTATCAGTTTGCTATTGCAATAGATAGTCAGAAGCAAACCTGCCAGGGCCTGAAAGTGTGGCCCTCAGTTCAGGCAATGCATAATGGAGTATCTGTGCCTGCAAAGTTTTCTGTTTTAAGGAACGGAAGCCCATTGCTTTCAACAACTACCTTTTTATGGCCGCAATTCAGTGCAGGCAGCTTTTTCTTGATAGATCAGCCTGGAACTTATACGTTTGTTCCTTCGGTTGCTGCAACCACAATTAATCTATCTTCTATTGGATATCCCAATCCCTATACAGTTAGCACCAGTCTCACCTATACTCAATATGCGCTCACGGTCGATATGAATCATACGCAAGGCTTTTTATGTATCGGCGGCACGAACGGACAAGCACAAATATTTGCTGCAGGTTCAAGCGGTATTCCATAGAGCAACCCAAGCCATTATCAGTACTTTTTGGCGGCACAAGGGCAAGGCGTTTCTGGGCCATACCTTCAAAGCAACATCACTGGTATCTTTTCAGGATTTGGAGGGAATGCAAATAGCATATATGATGTAAAAGTCGCCGATTCCTGCGGTGCATTCGCGGTGCAGACTATTAAGATTCTGGACCTGCAAACATCAAGGCTTATTAATAGCACTGACTATGTTGCCTGCGAAGGCGAAGATGTGCAACTCGTCGCGGCTTACTTCCCAAATGCTACCTATTCGTGGACGGGGCCAGGGAGCTTTAGTTCTACATCACAAAAGCCAGTCATTACAAATATAAATAGTCAGAAGGAGGGCGTTTACTACGTTACTATTACCACTCCACAATGTGGCCTGCCGGTAACAGACAGCACGATCGTTACCATGGCGCCGAACCCACCGAAGCCCACTTTAAGTGTAAGTTGCACGCCCTTTCCGCCCACCATTACGATCAATAACCCGACCCCTGCTTTTCAATACCTTTGGAACAACCAGATCTTTTTTGGAACTAATAGCTACCAGTATACGCAGCCGGTTGTCCCACCTGGCTATACTGATAGCATCTTCTTCATCGGTATCTATAGCGCTGTTGTCATTGATACAGGCACCGGCTGCAAAAGCCAAAGCGATTCAGTAGTCTTTGGTGTTAATCCTTCTTTGCCCGTTGCGGCTTCTATATATTCTCCACACCTTAGCATCTGTGCGGGCGATACTACTATACTTATAGCATCCGGTCTTTCCGGTAGCCTTACAACCTATCAGTGGTTTTACAATGGAGCGGTAATTCCTGGTGCGACAAGCGGAAGCTATGTGACTGCTCAGCCGGGTAATTACAAAGTTTTTATGGATGCTGGAATTTGCAGCAAGGATACATCCGATGAAGTGACCGTAACCGTTATTGCAAACCCGGCCGTTACGATTTCTGTCTCCTCCAGCGATATCTGCGCAGGAGACTCTGCGTTGGTGACCGCAAGCTTTGATACAAACTATAGTTACACATGGTATTACAATGGAGCGACAGTGCCATCAGCAAACAGCAGCAGTTTAGCAGCAACACAAACGGGTACTTACTCTGTTACCGTAAGCAATGGCGGTTGTGTTGCGACATCTGCACCGGTAACAGTGACAGCACACGTACGTCCCGATCCACAACTTGTTCCTTCCAGTCCGCAACATATTTGTCCGGGGAGTGTTGTCAATTTTTCAACAACATTCAATGCTGCCTATAGCTACACCTGGCAAATGGATGGGGCTGTAATTCCTAACGCTACAGGCAACACTTTGCAGGCCGCAACACCGGGCAACTATTATGTAACCATATCTGCACCTTACTGTCCGGATAGTACTGCAGGGCCGGTGTCTGTTTCTATACTTCCAACCAACATTGATCTCGGTCCGGACACCATCATTTGCGCCCATGCACCTTTTTCTTTACCGCTTTCGTTAGATTCCGGTTATACACAGATTATGTGGTCGGACGGAAGTACAGGTAACTCTGTAAATGCAAGCTATGGAGGGGTATGGTGGGTGAGTGCAATGAATAGCTGCGGCAATTTCTCCGATACGTTTAAGATCGTTACCTGGCGTGATTTTCTTCCAAACTTACCGGAGGATACCGTTGTATGCAATGAAAGCCAGCAGTTGACGCTTGGGTTACCGGAAGGGCTGAGCGATATTCGCTGGAGCTCGGGAGATACCACTCCTTCCATTGTCATTAAATCACCGGGCACTTATTGGGTAGAAGCAGTTTCTCCTTGCGATACCGTCCGCGACACAATTAACATACATTTTTGCCCGCCGGTCATCAGAGACATTGTGCTTTCAGAAGACAGTATTTGCGAAGGTAGCTGCCTGCAAATATCTTCCGTTACGGAACAATATCCATCTACCTACCTGTGGACGTTCGATGGCGCCAGACCGGGCACCTCAACAGCTGCGCAGCCGGGAACGATATGCTATGACAATGCCGGAAAATATCAGGTAAAACTAGTTGTAAGTAACGCTGGCGGCGCGGATGCTTTTACGCGGGAAATAGTAGTTACTCCATCGCCACAACCGCGCTTTGAAGACACCTCTGTAACTGTAAAGTACAAAACCTCTGTATCGTTGCCTGCCTGCGATAATGCATGGGTTATGGATTGGTATCTTGGCGACTCATTGATTTGTCAACAGTGCAGCTTTTTACAGTTTGAAGCGAAAAACTGGAAAACAGAATATCGTTGTGTGGTACGAAACGCAGACTGTAGCGATACCTGCAAGTATCATGTAGAAGTGACAGATATACCATCGGATATCTGGCTACCCAGCGCTTTTTCTCCTAATCAGGATGGAAAGAATGATGGTTTTAGAGTCATTACCGACAACCCCAATGTGAACATCGTCGATCTTTCTGTTTATAATAGGTGGGGGCAAAGGCTGTTCTGGAGCAATGACAGAAATGGCTGGGATGGAAATTACAGTGGTGGACGTCCTGCTGACAATGGCGTTTACTTTTGGATGGTACGCTATAAAATAGCGGGCAATACTGAGCTTTTTATTAAGCAGGGAGATGTGACACTGATCAGATAAGGTAGAGCTGTTGGAGTCTCATCAAGTGAAGCTTCGCTTCCATTCGCTTTTTGCAGATGGAGCACAAAAAAAGCTGAAGGCCGCTTTGCATTAGAAGCCAACGGTAAACCCTATACGAGGCTGAATGCTGCCTTTGTATGGACTATATTCTCTCTGTAGGACATCGTAAAAGGCCATAATATACACTGAGGCATTTTCTGACACAGGTTGCCGATATCCCACACCTAAAAGAACAGAAGGGACGTCTAATCTTTCCTTAAATGATTCAATTCCTCCTGAAGAATTATAGTGATAGTCGTTAAAACTGAAGAAATTATGCTCGTACTCGGCGTGAACAAACAGCTTATCTAAAATAAGATAACGTGCCCACACACTTGCCGATATCATACTGGCTTTGTAATCGTAGTAGTGGATCTCTGTAGTAAACAAGTCAGGAACTTCAAAAAAGTCCTTCTGCTTGTAATATTGATAACCGAAGCCTATACCCGCGGCGAGCTTGTCGGTAATTCGATACCCTATCATGGGAGCTACGCTAAAGGCAAGAGTATTATCACCCATCCCAAAGCCCAAAGTACCTCCTACAACAATACGACTCCAATCGAAACCTTCCGGCTTCTGCTGTTTCTGTTGTTTCGGTTTGGCACCGACAGGGCGTCCGCTGCTAGTATAAACTTCCTGTGCGGAAGCAGTAAAACCTAATGCCATAAGTAACACTGCTATCAGTTGCTTCATACGTTAATTCTATGTTTACGAAGGTAGGATAAAACGTTTTAGATTGCTTTTCTATTGCGCCGTAACGTATTCATCAGCGAATATTTTGCCCGGATTTAGGATTCCTTTAGGATCGAACACATCCTTTATTTGCCTCATTAATTTTATTTGCGCCTCATTGAAAACGATACGCATATAGTCTTTTTGCACGAGGCCTATTCCGTGCTCTCCTGAAATGGTTCCTCCAAGCTGCACCACTTCCTGAAATAGCTCCCGGATGCCCTGAGGTAGTTTGTCGTTCCAGTCTTTGTTACTCATGTTTTGTTTCACGATGTTCACATGCAGATTTCCGTCTCCGGCGTGTCCATAGCAAACGGAATGGAAGCCGTATTCCTTCCCGATTCGCTTCACGGCTTTCAGCAATGCAGGCAATTCCGCACGGGGCACCACTGTATCTTCTTCCTTATAAACAGAATTGCTCTTTACGGCTTCTCCCACCTTACGACGCAGGTTCCACAGCATTTGTTTTTGCTCATGACTATCGGCAAACAGAATCTCATCAATATCATATGGCTGCAGTAGCTCACTTATAGCAGCCATTTCGTCCGTCAGTTGGGCCATATTGTTTCCGTCTACTTCTATCAAAAGATGTGCGGCAACATCTTCCGGCAGTGGAACCGCGGATTGCTGTACATATTTCATAGCCCACTCTATAGCGTCCCGTTCCATAAATTCCAGGGCAGAGGGCACATGGCCTGCAAGCAGGATAGTATTTACTGCTTCGCAGGCCTGCTCAGCTTTTCTAAAAGGAACCAGCATGAGCAGATCGTGCTTTACTGCCGGAATTAACCGCAACACGATTTTCGTGATTATGCCCAGCGTCCCTTCGCTGCCGACTATAAGTTGAGTGAGGTTGTAGCCGGTTGCATTTTTTAAAACATTAGCGCCTGTCCAAATGATGTCTCCATTAGCCAATACTACCTGAAGGTTCAGAACATAGTCTTTCACAACTCCGTACTTCACAGCTCTTGGTCCTCCGGAGTTTTCAGAAACATTACCACCGATAAAGCAGGAACCCTTACTTGCGGGGTCTGGCGGGTACATCAATCCGCCTTGCCTTACATATTCCTGCAGTTCCTGGGTTATGACCCCCGGCTCGGTAGTTACCTGAAAATTTCTTCTATCGAGATCAATGATCCTGTTGAAACGCTTCATGTCCAGGACAACACCACCGAACACAGGTAAAGCGCCCCCACTTAGACCCGTTCCTGCTCCACGCGCAGTAACCGCAATATTATATTCATTACAATAACGAAGAATAGCGCTCACCTCTTCAGTGGTGCCCGGTTGTAGAACAACCTCAGGCTTGTAAAAGAGATCTTCCGTTTGGTCAGAAGCACAGCGCTCTAATTGCTCCCCTTCTGTAAAAACAAAAGAATGACCGATAACAGACTGGAACTGTAGTATATCGTGAGTGGACAACGGATGGAACTGCATGCAGCAAAGTTCCTTAAAGAGACTGAGGGAAAGAAATGGGAATCTAAATCAATTGGGAAACAGGCTTTCTACAAGACTTTTAATGTTTCAAGCGCCTTATGGGCAGCAACCTGACCAGCCTCTTTTTTATTGTAGCCGTTACCAGATGTAATTAGTTCATTATTCAGCATTATGCCTACGGTAAACACTTTTCTCGACCCTTCTGTTTTTTCTTCCAATGTTTCGAAGGTCAGTGAATGTCCCAGTTTTTGCGCCCAGCTTAGCAACTGGTTTTTATAGTTGGTGTCCGTATTTTCTATTTCATCCAGATCTACATACGGTTTAATAACCTGTTTCAATATAAATGTACGTGTGCCCGCAAAACCCTTATCGAGGTAAACGGCGCCAATCAAGGCTTCCAGTGCATTGCCAAAAATATGGCTTCTGCTTAGTCCCCGGTCGTTTTGGTTGTATTGAACCAGTTTGTTCAGACCCATACGGAGCGCAACATTGTTTAATGTCTCGCGACGTACAATCCGTGAACGAACTTCGGTCAAATAGCCTTCCGGTTGTAATGGATATTTTTTGAACAGATATTCTGCAACGATGGAACCAAGAATAGCATCCCCGAGGAATTCGAGACGCTCATTGTTCTGAGCCAGTTCTTCGATCTTTGACCGATGCATTAAAGCTAACTGGTAATAAGGCAAATGAACCGGGCGAAAGCCCAGAATGTGTTCTAATTGCAGACCTAACTGCTTATTAGGAGAGAAAAAATGCAGGAGCCGTGAGGTAAACCGCCTCAAAACTATTCTTCATATTTTTTAAAGACCGCTGAGGCATTGTGTCCCCCGAAACCAAAGGTGTTACTCAAGGCGGCACGCACCGTACGTTGTTGTGCTTTATTGAAAGTAAGGTTCAGTTTCGGATCAATGTCAGGATCGTCAGTGAAGTGATTAATAGTAGGAGGAACGATGTCATGCATTACCGTCTTCACAGTGGCCACAGCCTCAATAGCGCCGGCCCCCCCTAAAAGGTGACCAGTCATTGATTTGGTGGAGCTGATATTAAGATCGTAAGCATGCTCGCCGAAGACTTTTTGTATAGCAATGAGTTCTGCTATATCACCAAGAGGTGTAGAAGTGCCGTGCACATTGATGTAATCAATATCTGCAGGCGTCAATTCTGCATCTTCAAGCGCATATTTCATCACATTGATAACACCCAATCCTTCCGGATGTGGTGCAGTAAGGTGATAAGCATCTGCACTCATCCCGCCGCCTACCATTTCTGCTAAAATGGTAACGCCACGAGCTTTTGCATGTTCCAGTTCTTCGAGAATAAGGGCACCGCCGCCTTCTCCAAGCACGAACCCGTCACGGTTTTTATCAAAAGGACGACTTGCAGTTTTGGGATCGTCATTTCTTTCAGACAACGCTTTCATAGCATTGAACCCACCTATACCTGATTCCGTGACAACAGCTTCCGAACCGCCTGCTACAAAAGCATCGGCTTTGCCGAGACGGATATAATTGAAGGCATCGATCAAAGCGTTGGAGCCGGAGGCACATGCGCTTACAGTAGCGAAATTGGGACCGCGAAAGCCATACTTCATAGAAATATGACCAGCAGCGATGTCGAGAATTAGCTTGGGGATAAAGAAAGGATTGAACCTTGGTGTACCGTCACCGGCAAAGAAATTTTTCATTTCTTCGATAAAAGTGATCATACCGCCAATACCGGAAGCCCAGATAACGCCAACCCGATCGTGATCTATACTTTCCTGGTTCAAATTCGCGTGACGTACAGCTTCGTCTGCTGCCACGACGGCAATCTGAGAAAACCTGTCGAGCTTACGAGCCTCTTTCCGTTCCATATAATTTTCCGGATTGAAACCCTTAAGCTCGCAGGCAAACTTTGTTTTGAACTTTGTAACGTCAAAAGAGCTAATGAAATCTGCACCCGAAACTCCATTGATCAGATTTTCCCAATATTCAGGTACACTATTGCCCAATGGCGTAAGGGCGCCGAGACCGGTAACGACAACGCGCTTTAACGGTGAATTCATTAACAGATTTGGTTACTTTGTTACAGAGAGTCGAAATAAAATTACTTTACGTGTTCTTCCAGGTAAGAAATGGCCTGACCAACAGTAGTAATGGTCTCAGCTTGCTCATCGGGAATGGAGATGTTAAATTCCTTTTCGAATTCCATGATCAGTTCTACCGTATCGAGAGAATCAGCTCCCAGGTCATTAGTGAAGCTTGCCTCTGGTGTAACTTCAGATTCATCTACACCTAGTTTGTCCACAATGATTTTCTTTACGCGGTTTGCAATTTCAGACATAGCTAATGCAATTTAAATTTTTATGGTGCAAAAATATACTTTTTGGCAAAATGGAAAAGAGAAATAAGTTCTTTTCAGTTTGCCATGTTTTTATATAAGTATTTACTGTCCTATTTATTGTTATTCAAATGCTCTTCTACAATCGCTCCGTCCCTCATCACTAATGTTCTGTCGGTCATAGCCGCAAGTGCTTCATTATGAGTGATCATTACAAAAGTCTGATCCAATTGAGCCCGCAAAGAAAGGAAAAGTTCGTGAATTGATTGCGCATTATTAGTATCGAGGTTGCCGGTCGGTTCATCAGCCATGATAATTGACGGTTTATTGACCAGAGCTCGTGCGATAGCTACCCTTTGCTGCTCCCCTCCCGACAGCTCCGAAGGTTTATTGCTCAACCGCCTTCCCAGACCTACTACATCAAGCATATCTGCGGCAAGTGTCAAAGCCTCTTCTTTTCTTTGACCATTGATCCAGAGCGGCATAGCGACGTTTTCTACGGCGCTGAACTCTGGCAATAAGTGATGGAACTGAAACACAAAGCCAAGATGTTTGTTTCGGAAGGCCGCCTGTCTTTTAGATGTTAAGCTAAAAACATTGACATTATCGATTGTTACTGTTCCCGTATCTGGCTTATCAAGCGCTCCTAACAAATGAAGTAATGTACTCTTGCCGGCACCTGACGGTCCGATGATAGATATAACCTCTCCTGTGCTTACAGTGAGAGAAACATCATTGACAACGGTTAGGGCAGAATATTTTTTAACGAGATTGCTCGCAATAAGCATGGTGTAAATATAGAGAAGGTGTTGGAGATGCTTCTAAAATTGTTGAATTTCGATAGGTATCTCCCGGATAAAGTTGGATGCTATTGAGAAAGCAGGAAGAACAAGGAAATGTAAAAGATTTAGGATAGCGCGCATTAAAATTTGTATTTCTTGCCTGAAAACTTACATTTGCGAAATAAATATCAAAATTAATTAATTTATAATATGTTTTGGACACTCGAACTTGCTTCCCATCTTGAAGATGCTCCATGGCCTGCGACCAAGGATGAATTGATTGATTATGCTATCCGTTCAGGTGCACCACTAGAGGTGGTGGAAAACCTTCAGGAACTTGACGACGAAGGCGAAATCTATGAAGGTATTGAAGACATTTGGCCGGACTATCCCACACAAGAGGATTTCTTTTTCAACGAGGACGAATATTAATCTAACCGAAAACTTACCTGAGCTGTCTCAAATTGAGACAGCTTTTTTTATGCTAAGACAATCCTTATAAAAGCTAATAGCGTATAGAAATTCCAATGGGGCCAATATTTTCCTTTTGCGATTAGGGTAAGTTAAAGCCATACCGAGGTTTCCGTACAGAGAACACTGGTTTAGGGCATTCACTCGAATGGTTTTGAGACCGTTTCGCTTTTATCGTCTGGAAACCAGTATGACTTCCATTGCTGCGGCGTTAAGGCATCCTCAACATTAAAGCTTCCAATTTTTGTTCTCCTTAGCTCCTGGAGATAACCACCACAGCCAAGCGCCTCACCAAGATCGTTTGCCAGTGACCGGATATAAGTTCCTGTACCGCATACCACACGAAAATGTACTTCCGGCAGGGAAATCTTCGTGATTTCAAACTCAGAGATAGTAATTGTTCTTGGCTGAAGCACAATTTCTTCGCCCTTTCTAGCCAGTTCATAAGCCCGTTTCCCATCCTTTTTTATGGCCGAATGGATAGGGGGCACCTGCTGAATTATACCGGTAAACTGTTTTGTTGCTGCGAAAATACCTTCATCCGTCAGGTGCTCATACGGCTTAATATCCTCTGGTTCGCTTTCCATGTCGTAGGTCGGTGTAGTCGCGCCGAGATGAATAATGCCGGTATATTCCTTTGGGAGTTGCTGATATTCAGCAATCTTTTTCGTGAACTTTCCTGTGCAGCAAATAAGCAGACCTGTAGCCAAAGGGTCCAGCGTACCTGCATGGCCAATCTTTGCATGTATCATCTTCCTTACTTTACTGATCGCGTAAAAGGATGTCCACTTGTAAGGTTTGTCTATTAACAGAACACCTCCTTCCTTCAACTCCACTGTGGCTGGTAAATGCTTCATTGACAGCAAAGATAGCGGGGCCGTTCTTCAATTATCAGGTTTCTTTATTAAAGTATCCGGGGGTTGTATCTCTATTTTTGAAGAGAATAAAGGAGTAGACAGTAGGAATAATAACCATCAATACGATCGCGCTCATTAGGAAATACTCTGTGATTTCAGGTGAAAACAACAAAGAGGCAATACAAATAGACAGTCCGCCAATGAAAAAAATAACACCGGCGAGCTGATGTGTCTTCCGCCAGTTGTAATTGCTATCTAACGTCCATGGAACCCTGATGCCAACAAAATAATTAGACTTGAGGCTGTACATATAATATCCGAGAAATGTGAGAAGTAATCCAAGCAAAGGCCCCTTCAGCTTGCTGACCCACTGTCCGGCGGGATTAAGACTCGAGAAGAGGACAGTAAAATTAATGGCCGTTAAAAAGATAGCGACGACAACTGCGATTTTTTCTATTGCCGGACTTGAAGGTTTATTGACTAGCCTGGGGTCGATTTTGTAAAGGAAGTGAAGCAAATAATAGCAAATCAGCACAATTACGCATAAGAGTACAGTAATGCCAGCCAGGGAAGACCTGCTACTATATTCGTCAGGCAGTCCGCGAATATTAAAATGCGTTGGAACCTGCTCCGGTAGTTTTCCCCACACCAAAAAAAGATACAACAATGGCAGCAGCATGATAACGGTAAAGCCAATGTGCTTAAACACCTGTTTTGCTTTCATAATTGTAGTGATCCCTGTTTAAATGGCAGTTTACGCAAAAATATTTAAACTGATATTATTAGTAAGCGATCATTCACTTATCTTTGTTTCGAAATGCGTACGAGAGACACAGATAAGGAACAGCTAGTGAAGGAAAAAGCCATTGAGATGTTTGTGGCGGATGGATTTGAAGGCTTTAGTATGAATAAGCTTGCAAAGCTCTGTAACATTTCTGTAGCCACCTTATATATCTATTACAAAGACAAGGAAGACCTCATCATCAATATTGCCCGCGAGGAAATGAAGAAAATGAGCGATGCTATACTAAAGGATTTTGATGCAGAAGCAAGCTTTGAAGATGGACTGAGAGAGCAGTGGAAAACGCGTGCTGCCTATATGCTGAAAAATCAGAAGCTAAGCGTATTCTTCGACCAGTTGCGAAGTTCTAACTACCAGGATGAGGCTTTTGAAGAAGTACATAATCAGTTTAAAAAAGTGATGGGAAGGTTTATGAAGAACGCTGTAGACCGCGGCGAGATTGACCCATTGCCGCTTGAGGTTTACTGGTCGGTAGCCTTTGCACCGTTATACAACCTTATCACCTTTCACTACAGGGGAGAAAGTATAGCTAAAAAGCCCTTCCGGCTTTCGGAAAAGGTGCTTTGGCAGACTTTTGATTTTGTGATAAAGGCTTTGAAAAAATAACCTTTACCGACTCTTTTGTTTCGTTTACCGATCAGAGGTTTCTGTTTACCTATACCGGCTTTCGGATGTACTTATATAAAATAGCTTTGCTGCAGAACAGCTTCGTACAAACGGGAAGCTTGATTGGTATAAGCAGGTAGTTTTAAGGAATCTTATGTTCGTTACACTTTTTGAACCGGAATTATTGTTTGCTTAATCTTATAAATGAACGCTTATTTATTTACAATCGCATATTTATATTATCATTTAAACATTCAAAGTACACTCTATGTATCGCGAACACACTATTTACGTTTTCAGAACAAATATTAAAACCGAACGAGACTTACATATTCTGGGCCCAATATTGGATGAGCACCCGCAGATACGAGAGTGGACGGTGGACACTCAGGATGTGGATTGCGTCCTGCGCATTGTAGCCTATACCCTAAAGGAGAACGATCTGATTAATTTATTAAAGGAGTACGATTACTATTGTGCAGAGCTTGTATGATGTGGCAAAGCGAGCGCTCTATTCATGATTTCAACTGAAGTTATTATTTTGCAACTCCTAATATATTATTAAACGCCGCTTAGCCCATGAAATTCCTATTATCCCTCGTTTCTTTTTTCCTGTTTACCAATGCCTTTAGTCAAACAAGAGATCTTATTTCCTTAGCACAAGGCAACTTCCTTGGAATGAATGCACTTTTCAATGAAAATGGCGATCTCTTCGGTTATATTTCGATCTACGACTACGGTAAGTCTGGCGAAAAAACGAAGAAGTTCGAGTATGTGGTTTTAGATAAAAACCTCAACCCTTTCGCTAATAAAACCTTTGACGGAGACATTACAGCAGGCAACTATTGGGGATATATCAACTTCGACGGTAAAATAATTTTAAGCCCGAATGCTTTGGACATGAGCATGATCAAAAGAAAAGAGGTTTTTGCGCCTTCTCCAATGGAAATTGACCTAAAAGATAATTCTATTCACAAAAAATTGTATTACGACTATGAGCATGGCAACTTTAAGGAAATAGTGGAGCAACATTCCTGGAAGGAAAATCAAAAGGAATATAAGGCCGAAAAGAAGCATAACGGTTTCAATTATATATCTGAGGTTGTAGAGATAAAAGAGGGAGGTCTCCTGGTGTTGGAATATGACGACTATGGTTCTTACGCAAAGAACAACAGGCTTTTGAGATTCGACGATAACAAAAAGGAGCTTTGGCGTTACGAATACAATGAACAAGGATCAAAGTCGCAATACCAAAAGCTGCGTTTCATTGAAAAAGACGAAAAGCACTTTTACGGTATTCTTGAGGATAAGGATAAAGCCAATCCCACTAAATATTATCTGCTCGTGATAGATATGAAGACTGGCAAGGTGCTTCATAAAAAGGAAATTGAAGGCGCTCATGATATACTGTCCCATATTACCAGTTTTCAGACATTCAGTTACGGTACTCTGAGCAACGCCAAAACATTTGATGACAAAATCGTTATCGTTGGCAGGGAGGGTTCTTACCCTTATTACACCGGTATTGCGAGGCTGGTTATAGACAAGGAGACATTCAATACGGGTTTAAAGGTGCTGTCTTACAAAAGCGATTTTAAGACGTTTATCCCGAAAATCAGCGAGTACGGGTATGTTGAAAAGAGTTTCCTTTTAGATCCCAGAGATATATTCTTTCTAAAGGACGGAAGTATAGGACTGCTGCTGGAGAAGTATAAAGAAGCAGGAGAGTACAATGCGCAGAAGACTACGGACCTCGTGTATGTCTACACTGATAAAGATTTCAAAATAGCTGGTGTCAAAGTGCTTAAAAAGGAAAAGTCAAAATGGCAAAATTCCGATTACCTGTTCTCTCAGTATCTGAATGATGGCAACGACCTGGTTTTCTTTTACCGGGATTTTCAAAAGGACGATGAAACAAAAGATAAAAATTGGAATCTGTTTATCAATACCTTTATAAAAGGAACTTTCAAACAGGAAACAATTCCTATTTCTTCAAAGGAAAACTTTCTAATATTTCCTTACATCGCCAAAGAAGGCTATATCTTACTTCAGGAATTTAATAAGAAGGCAAAGTACAACCAGATAAGGTTGGAAAGATTGAACTATTGACCCTGGGTTAGGTGCCCGATTGGTTATAATAGGAAGCTATCTTTTCTATTTCATCAAGTTTCAGATTCCACATAAAGCTAAGGAAAGTGATGTAGCTTTTTGTCTGTTCTTTTGGAGCCACCCTGTCAAGATATTTGTTGAGCTTGTAGTCGTGGCGAGCCTCATATATTTTTTGAAAGCCCTTTCCCAGCCATTGTGCATAAAGTGCGCTATCGGCATCTTCTTGCAAATGAAGCAATGCCAGATATATCACTTCGCCATACCGTTCGTTGAAAAACAAATTGGGAAGACGTTGTTTTTCAGCAATTGACTGCATTCTTGCAAATTCAGGTGCAACAACGATTATTAGAGTATCCTGCTGTTGTGCCAACTCCGGAAAAACCGATTTCAGATGTTGAATTCTTGCCCTTACCGCGGGGTGGGAAGCAACAGAGTCGTCATTCAATTTTTCAGTAAATGCACTATAGTTGTAAGATGAAAAATCTTCCGGTTTTAGCCATCCATCCTTAAACTTTTGATTAGGTAAGTCAAAAAACCGCTTATAGGTTTCCTCCTTCAGTCCATCATATCGCAGAGTATCGTAAGGTTCAATTATTTTTAGGGCCTCCATAAAGGCGGCCTTGTCGTATCGGGTATTTTTAAAAAGTAGATAACCCATAGAGTCGGCCTCTATCTCATGCTCCCGTTTTACTTCTCCTTCTTTATATATGGAGTTCCTGAGCAGTTCAAAAGCACGATCGGCCTTTCTCAACTCCGTTTCCCGGAGAGATTTTACTTCTGTGGTACTCTGTTTGTCCCTTTCATAGCTATATTGTAGCGCTTGCAGCGTGTGTTCCATCAACAAATGTCCAATCTCATGACATAATACAGTTGCTACTTGGTCTTCGCTTTTCATATAATAAAACAAACCAAGATTAACGAACACACTGTTGTTACCAAGCGAATAGGCGTTGGGTAAGTCTTCACGCAACAGAAGTACTTCGATATCTTTTGGTATCGCAGGATTATTTTTCTTTATTTCCTGTAATATGTTTTCAAGCGTACCGGATATTTCGGGGATATAAATCACTTGTCGTTCATTGATCTTTTCATTGAGCGTTTTAAAAATTTCTTTGAACCTGGATTGATAATACTTCAGCAGCTTTCTATTGTCGGTTTTTGTTTTCAGCGTTGCGAGAAATTGAGCGTTTGTTGAGTTGTAAGTCCTGGACAGTGCTTCGGCGTAAGATTGGCCAACTGTATCAGCAGGAGTCAAGTCCTGGGCATGGCTATTGGCGGTTAAGAGAAGCAGCGCAACCGCGAGACACCATTTTGGGAACTGGAAGGTTGGCTTCTTTTGGGTTTCGTAATGGTACCGGCATATCAAATCTTTAATAGACATTTCTTTTGGCAGTTGGGTTGAGGGTTAAGCGCTCAGGTCTCTGGCAATCATGAGTTTACAGTTGTCAAAGAGACCCGCCAAGGATACCACAATATACAATTTGTTTAAAAAAGTGGAAGAAAGCGGTGAAAATCAGGTAGCAATTTCCTCAACCATTGTCCATTGAGACAAAAGGGTACTTCAAAACGTTTGTATATACAGAAAGTTTGTATTGCTTTCGACCCTTAAACTCATGGAATATCCTGATCAAAACGTTTGACGGAAAGTAGAGACCATGCGAAGAGAAGCGACAAAGCATTGAGGGCGCAACATCTTAGTTTAAAAAGTTATGTACCTGGTTTTCGTCCTGCAAGCGTTTTGTTGCGCGCTTTATATACACTTTCAGGACGTTTGCATATTTGTACAGTCGAACTGCTTGGGATATAGGGGTAAGAAGCTTATGCGGATATGCAGAAAATGGTTGCAGGAATTACATATTAAGTAGCTATTACTTTATCGCAGCTTGAGCTCGTTATCTACTGTATCTTTGCCCGCTATGTCGTTTTTCAGATTGACAGAGAAGCCTTTTATTATTGCTGGCCCGTGCAGTGCTGAAACAAGAGAGCAGGTGATGGAAACAGCCGCTCAGCTAGAGGGATATGTTGATCTCTTCAGGGCCGGGATATGGAAGCCTCGTACGCGCCCCGGCTCCTTCGAAGGCAATGGCGAGCCTGCATTGCAGTGGCTAAGGGAGGTGAAGGAACTATACCAATTGCCCGTAGCGGTAGAGGTGGCAGAACCGGCACATATAACGCTGGCATTGAAGTATGGTGTAGATGTTTTATGGATCGGCGCGCGGACAACAGTCAATCCTTTCCATGTCCAGCGGCTTGCAGATGCTTTGCAGGGCGTAAACGTCCCTGTGATGGTTAAGAACCCTGTAAACCCTGATGTAGATCTCTGGGAGGGAGCAATAGAGCGCTTCGAACGAGCCGGTATACAGAAGATCGCAGCGGTCCATCGCGGCTTTTCTTCGTATCATTCGCCTTTGTATCGCAATCAGCCCAACTGGCCGATACCTATAGAACTAAAAAGACGTCGCCCGGATATTCACATCATTTGTGATCCCAGCCACATTACGGGAAATCGCGCATTGGTGGCCGAAGTGGCGCAAAAGGCACTTGACATGGGATTTGATGGATTGATGATCGAAACGCATCCAAACCCTGAAAAAGCCTGGAGCGATGCTGCCCAGCAGGTAACACCAGAGGCGCTGAAACAGATGCTGCAACAGTTAATCGTTCGCCAACACATTACGGCCGATACCAGCAAGAGTACCGAGCTGGAACATATCCGGCAGCTAATGGATACAGTAGATGCTGAAATAATAGACCTGCTGGCGAGAAGAATGGAACTAAGTGAACGGATAGGGGATATAAAGCGAGATTGCAACATGACCGTTTACAATCCTGAACGCTGGCAGGAGATCGTGAATAGTCGCAGTGCTCAGGCGAATAAGCTCCATCTTTCTTCTGATTTTATTCTCGCTCTTTATGAAAAAATACATCACGAAAGCATTAAAAAACAGCTTACCGTCCTGGATCATGGTGATAAGCCTGTAAAAGATTAATTTTAAGCCCTTTAATATTTCTCCTTGGCACTGAAACAACACAAAGACGAACGCATACGCTTTGAGCAACAGGTGGATAACTCCCATTCTTACGTTTTGCCTTTCATTGAAAAAACAAGGCGCTTGCAAGACGGTGTGAACGTCATGGAGATTGGATGTGGAGAAGGTGGTGTGCTACTCCCGTTTGCTCAAAAGGGCTGCTATTGTGTAGGCGTAGATCTTAATCCTTTACGGATAGACCTGGCTAACGATTTCCTGAGTGATGAGGTGGCTGCCGGAAAGATGGCTTTCGTCTATAAGAATGTCTATGATGCCGATTTTCTGGAAAAGTATAAAGGATTTTTTGATCTCATTATTCTTAAAGATGCCATTGAGCACATTCCTGAGCAGGGGAAGTTCATTCCTTATCTAAAGAATTTCCTTAGGCCTGGAGGGCAAATCTTTTTCGGATTTCCGCCCTGGTATATGCCGTTCGGCGGACATCAACAGGTTTGCCAAAACAAGGTAGCCAGCGTGCTTCCATATTATCATATCCTCCCTAAGGCCCTATATAAAGGCATTTTGAAGGCCTTTGGTGAACCGGAGCCAGTGATTGCGGAACTGCTGGAAATAAAAGACACCCAAATTACAATAGAGCGGTTTGAAAGCATCATACGGCGCAGCGGACTTAAAGTGCTCAACAGGCAACATTATCTGGTAAATCCGATCTACAAATATAAGTTTGGACTAAAGCCCAGAAAGCAAATCGGCGCCATAACTGCCATCCCATACCTCAGGGATTTCCTCACTACTTGTGTGTATTATACTGTTGGGAAGTAGCAAGTATCAAGTATCAAGTATCAAGTATCAAGTATCAAGTAGGGAGTATCAAGTATCCAGCGGGCTGCGTTTTGCTGCTGCCAAAATATTTTTTTTGAAAAAGAAAAGTTTGGCACGGTCTTTACTATATACTTGAAAACAGAAAAAGATTTTATTCAACACTAACTAAAAACGAAGCTTATGAAACGCCGGAATAAGAACTACATCGAAAGAAAAAAGGCTTTTCGTTCTATGATTAACTTCACTGACCTGAAAAGTTTTCTCATGGCAGGATTTAAAACTAGCCGTAGTATGGTGGTCAAAAAGGATATTGTGAATATGCTAATGGAGCTTAACCAGCCTAATATGGCCTATGCAAAGGCATCATGATCTGACAATTAATCCTCGATATATAAAAAATCCCCTTCGTTAGCGAAGGGGATTTCTTTTTAAGTATCTGTTGGAATCAACTCCTGCCAGCAAATGGACTACACTTTCACAGCCTGAGTAATAATGGGGATATTTTTCACATGCTTCATTTTAGCGTAGCCTCCCAGCACATTTCTAAGGTTGTGATACCCCTGACGCTTTAGCAAGGAAGCGGCGATTACGGAACGATAGCCGCCTGCGCAATGGACATAAAGGTTCTTTTCATCATCAATACCTGCGATATTCACCACATTTGCGAGCGTATCAAGTGGAAAATTTGCCGCACCTTTCACATGTCCTGCATCAAATTCTCCCTGCTTACGGACGTCGATGATTTCAAGTTTACTGTCGTGAGGAATATCCATAGCCAGTTCTTCCGCATCAATATCAATAATCATGTCTATTTTCTGACCAGCATCTTTCCATGTCTGCAGCCCTCCTTCCAGAAAGCCCTGAACGTTGTCAATGCCTACTCTGGCGAGGCGGATAATGCTCTCTTTTTCCTTTCCCACTTCTGTTACCAGTACTAACGGCTGTGTAAACGGCAATAGCGTTCCTGCCCATTCAGCAAAGCGACCATCTAAACCTATATTAATAGATTCAGGTACAAACTCAGCGGTAAAAATTGTGGACGGACGAGTATCTAAAATCCAGCTTCCTTCCTCAATATATTGTTTAAAAGCGTCAACCGATAAAGGCTTTGCTGTCGCCAGGACATCATCCAGGCTGTCGTAACCTTCTTTATTAATTTTTGCATTAATGGGAAAATATGCAGGCGGAGCAGATAATCCTTCAGTTACCGACTTTACAAAATCTTCTTTGCTCATGTCCTGCAAGGCATAGTTGGTCTGCTTCTGCGCGCCAATAGTACTGAAGGTATCCGGCCCCAGGTTTTTACCACACGAGGAGCCGGGGCCATGTGCAGGATAGACAATTAGATGGTCTGGAAGGGTCTTGATTTTCGATTGCAGTGTATCGTACATCATCGCTGCCAGTTCTTCTTTAGTCATATTGCCACTAAAAAGATCCGGGCGACCGACATCACCTACGAATAAAGTATCTCCCGTAAAAATACAATATGGCTGTTGTTGCTCGTCATACAAAAGATAGCTGGTGCTTTCCAACGTATGTCCCGGTGTATGAATGGCTTTTAACTGCACTTTGCCTATCTGAAATATTTCGTTGTCTTTCGCTTCATGGATAGGAAAACCAGCTTTTGTGTGTGGGCCGTAAACAATAGGAGCACCAGTCTTCTGCGAGAGGTCCACATGTCCACTTACAAAATCAGCATGAAAATGTGTCTCAAAAATATATTTGATCTTCACACCCTGTTCTTCTGCCATTTTGATATAGCTGTCCACATCCCGCAAGGGGTCGATCACGGCAGCTTCTCCTTCGCTTGATATAAAGTATGCTGCTTCACTCAGGCAGTTCGTATATAATTGCTTTACCTGCATTTTAGAAATTTAAACGGCAAAATTAAGGGAAATGGATTATGTAATCGATTGAGACAAATCATTGCCTTTAGTCATTCCTCCGGTTTAGGAATATGAGTATATAAAACACCAATGTGGCAACGGAAGATATGGCCGCTACTAAATAAGTTCTCGCTGCCCATTTCAGCGCATCTGCTGCTTTGTCATGTTCTGCGCGGCTAACCGTATGGGATGCCTCCATCCATTTCAGTGCCCGCGCACTTGCATTATACTCTACAGGCAAGGTAATAAGAGAAAAAACGGTTGATGCGGCAAAGAGAATAATTCCTATCAATAGTAAGGTCTGACTTCCTCCACCAAAGCCTAGCCAGCCTATGCCTGCCAGTATAACCCACTGTGCTAAATTGGTGCTGATCTGCACCACAGGAACCAGGGCAGAGCGGAGCTGCAGCATACTGTACGCCGTTGCATGCTGCACTGCATGTCCGCATTCGTGGGCGGCAACAGCAGCAGCAGAAATGCTTCTGCCTTCGTATACTTCAGGACTTAAATTAACCGTCTTATCTGCAGGATTATAATGGTCAGTAAGAAAGCCAGGGGTAGAGGTCACTTTTACATCGTTAATGCCATTGTCCCGCAGCATTTTTTCAGCTACATCCCTTCCGCTCATACCATTCCCCAATGGTATTTCGCCATATTCTTTAAACTTATTCTTTAAAGTACTGCTGACTGCCATTCCAATTAACATTAGAACGCCCGCCAGTAAAAAATAACCCATCATACACCAAAAGATTTCTTTACGTCTATCAAATTAGCTACCAAAGTAAAAATGGCAGAAACCTGCACTATAAAGTTACCACTTAAGGTTCAAACCAAGCAACCAGTTGAAGCCGGCCTGGGGGAAGTAATAGTTTTGTGTAGTAAGTGTATTATCATAAATATAGCTGAAGGTATAGCCGTTGCTTGAGTACATTTTATTGAACACATTATTTAATGCTAAAGTGGCAGACACTTCCTTAAATGGTTTCAGGTTTAGTGAATAATGAACCCGAACGTCCGTTAGGTCGTAAGCATCAATAGCTCTATTGTCATTAGAAGTATTATCAAGGTACTGCTTGCCAACGTATTTGTTCAGAATTTCAAATGTAACTGTTTGTCCATGTGAGAGTCGTCTAAAGGGTGAAATGGTAATACCTGCGGCCCCCGTAACGTTTGGCGAGAATGCAATATCAGTAGTACCGTAGCTATTAGTTTCCTGAGGGTAGGTAAGGGAGTCGTCTGACTTATCTATGTATTCATTAAAGCCTTTGATCTTGTTCTCGGAGAGAGTTGCATTAGCATTTATGGCCAGCCAGCTGAAAGGTTTTACTCCTGCCATTAGTTCCACGCCCGCTCTATGGCTTTTCGGGACGTTCGTTCTTGTATAAGAGCCAACGTCATTTATTTTGCCCGTCACCACCAGCTGGTCCTTGTAATCCATGTAGTAGAAATTCGCTCCTGCGCTCCATGCCATCTTATTAATTGCATATCCGGCTTCTATGTCATATAAACGTTCAGGTTTTGGCAGTTCATTTACGGCCGCTTCGAAATCGTCCCGGTTTGGTTCCTTATTCGCCACCGCAAAGGAAGCGTATACCTTCTGCTTTTCAAGATTCGACTCTCTTAAAAGATAAGTGACGCCGATTTTCGGATTGAAGAAGTTGTATGTAACGGAGGGCTGCAAGGAAGGATTGTCGCGAAATCCATTGATATCGTGATGGACATTCCGCCATTGAAGGTCTGCAAATGCTATAAGCTTGCCGAACTGCTGTTGCCCTTTCAGGTAAACGTTCAAATCTTGTTTGTGCGCATCCAGCAAATACCATTGATAGTCGTTGGGTACATTGTATTCCGCCCATTTCACAAACCCATAGTGTTTACCATCATAGCGGGTGTAACCGCCGCCAAAGCTCAATTGGGTCCTGTTCTTTTCATACAATAGTGAAAATACAGATCCATAGTAATAGTTGTCAAGCCATAGCTGCCGAATAAGGTCTGTGCCTGACAGAGTATCATTTCCACTGATAAAAGCCGGAAGTCCGTAATCAGAAAAAGAAGCACCAGTCTTATACTCCTGATAGTAACCTTTGCCGCGCGTAAGGAATGCAGCAATATTACCCGTCACATGCTTACTGAATTTGTGATCGAAGAAAAGCTGGTAGTAATCTTGTTGGTAATTGTCTGTCTGATCGTTATAGTAGGTTCCGTCGGATTTCAGTCCGAGCTCGTTGTAAGTTCTGTTGGTTTGCATGGAGTCCTGAGGGACGCCGTTCCACGCCTGCCCTGTCTTTTCTTTCCCGGTCAGAAGCATAAACCTCAATGCCGAGTTTTCTGATACATTCCACTTAGCAAGGAACTGAAGCGATTTTAGATCTGACGCAGACCTTTGGATATATCCGTCTGAGCTGATTTTCGACAACCGCAGGTCAAACTGCCATCCGTTTTGTAGCAAGCCTGTCCCTGCCCTTACAGTGTATTTCTGAGTGTTGAAGGAACCGAGACTAAAGCTGCCCTCTGCGCCTGCTGTTTGCATCTGCTCCAGGTTGCTTACACTAATGCTGCCACCAAAGGCGCCTGCTCCGTTTGTAGAAGTACCTACTCCCCGTTGTATTTGTATGGAGCTTGCAGAAGAAGCAAGATCCGGCAGGTCGACAAAAAATGCCCCCTGCGATTCTGCATCATTTACAGGGATCCCGTTTAGTGTTACATTGATACGTGTTCCATCAGTTCCACGAATCCGTAATCCTGTATAGCCCACTCCCGCTCCTGCATCAGAGGTTACTACAGCTGACGGCGTGAACTGGAGCAAAAAAGGCAGATCTGTACCAAGGTTGCTTTGTTGTAACTCCTTTCCCGAAATCTCGGTTTTTGCAAAAGGAGCATTGGAAGAGGCGCGGAGTGATCTGACCTCCACCGGCTGCAATTGCTGGTTTTTGATTGTTTGAGCAGTGTCGGTAGATTGAGCTGCAGTGGACAAAGCAGAAAGTAAGGCGGCAGCTAGCAATAGATGCGTTGAACGGAACATGAGTTTTAAATTTAAAAAATGGAGGGTGTGCCGTTCATTAATTAATTGCACCGATAGTAATACAATAAGGTTTTGCCTTAGGCATTACGGATAGTACAATTAAGGAAACGCTGATTGCTATATCCCTAACCGGCATTACCCGGTCCAGGTTCAGCGGGTATAATCTCAGCCTTAATGTTCAGGCACCCCGTGCAGATCAAAATGATTTGCGGAGCAAATATAGATAAATAGAGCCCAAAAAAAATCCCCTCTCCTGATATTGAATTTTATGAAATAAAAAAGATAACTTAACCATCCAATTAAAATATAAGGAAATGAAAAGGCTTCTACTTAGTTTAACTGCCTGCATGCTCTTAATGGAAGCGCATGCCCAGCTTTCGCTGGAAAATTTTAACGGTCCAGGCATGCCTGCTGGTTGGACCATGATAAATGCAGATAATAATACTGTTAATTCTTCTGCTTTTGCTGCGCCTATGCCAACAGTTCTAACAGCTCAGGCCTGGATGAAAAGACTACGGGCAACAGGAGATTCTGCTATGCTCACAGTTTCGAACTTTAGTCCTGCTGGAACCTCTGACCGCTGGCTGGTGACGCCGTCATTTATGGTAAATGATCCCAATATGGTATTGAAATGGGAAGACTGGGAGAGTGCA
>DATJDP010000094.1:0-28478 GCA_035497355.1 Flavipsychrobacter sp. | reverse complement strand
GTTGATAAAGCGATTATTATAAGAATCTCCCGCTTTTTTCTCCGGAAAGTACTTTTTTGCCATCAACTTACAGGGAGCACACCAGCTGGTATATACATCAATATAAACAAGCTTATGTGCCTCTATTGCCTTCTTTCTTACCGATTGCCAGTCTCCTTTTTCAAATGCGATTCCCTGAGCAAGGGAATGACCGGCAATAAGCATTATAAAAAAGCCGAAAGCTCCTCGTTTGATAAAGCGGTATATTTCCATGAAATTGGTTTTACTTTCTAAAGTTACTGCAGGGATACCGTTCTATCCCTACTTGCCACCCTCCTCCTCATGCCGTTTGGGAAAATTGAACAGCAGCGAAGTGAGGATAGGAACAAAGAAAATGGCTATGCTAAGTAAAGACATGATAAGATCTCCCCAGACGGTGGGATGCTCCCCTTTAGGTAACTCCCGTCCTTGGGCCTCAAGGCAGGCCTGCGATCCTTCAATAAAGAGGGAAATACCCGAGCAGGGATAGTAATGCGTTATTAAGGAAAGCGTGAGCTTTACCCCAAGGATGGCAATCACCAGATAGGCGCACGTGTCAAGGAAAGGGTACTTTTCCATCAGTTTCACAAACCCCTGCGCTACAAAACGCATGGCAAGGATACCGATAAAAACCCCTGTCCAGATAAGTATTATGTTGTCGGAATAGGCGTTGGCAGCAATCACGTTATCAATAGAGAACGCGAGGTCCATTAGCTCCACAAGGATAACCGTTGCCCAGAAGGGACCAAAAGCGCCAAGTGTTTTTCTGTAAAGCCAGCTTTTATGTTTCAGATCAAGTTCTTCCTCAATTGTATGTTCCTGCTTTTCCTTTTCTGAAAAAAAGAAATGCCGGACAGCAAGCACCAGAAGATAAATGCCGCCCACGGGCTTGAACCACCATATCTGGATCAGGAAGGAAGCAAAAAGCAAACAGATACCGCGAAAGAAATAAGCGCCAAGGATACCATATTTCAGGGCCTTTTTCCTCTGGTCTTTCGGCAGGTCGAGCACCATTGTGGCGAGTACCGCAGCATTATCTACCGAAAGGAGGCTTTCGATAAGAATGAGGTTCACCACAACGCTTAAAGACGCCATAGGGTGATGGGCAATCTGCTCAATAAGTTCGTTAAAATGTTCAAGCACCATTTACTGCTTCTTTTTCCCGTTCCTACCAGTGTTTGTTCAAAGGTAACTGCAAAAGACAAACCGAATCACGACTACTGATGTACGAACTAACGTATCAGACTATAGCTACAAATATGGTTCCCGTTGCTGATAATGAGCAGATAGGTACCATGTGGTAACGCAGTGGCCGGTATCTCTGCATTGTCCGTTACTCCATGCTGACTCCATACTTTTCTGCCATTGATATCGGTTAAGACGAGGTCTGATAGCGCTGGAAGATTCCTTACCGACCAGAAGTCCCTTGCCGGGTTCGGAAAGATCTCAATTTTTTTTTCGGGCACGGAAGGGATATTAAGAATCGTGGAATCTTTCACAATGGCGCCAGTCTTGTTAAGTATCTGATTGTTGGGGTCTATTGCCAATCCATTCATCGGCTTGCTCCAGTTGAAGGTGTAATATTGGATATTGTGATCGTTCGGCACGCGAATGATGGTATCCCCTTGCGGCGATCGGAGTTGTATTTCAATCGGTATCTTAAACACGGGCACTGAAGAAGGAACGCTCGTGGTCTGCGAAACACGAACCACTACCTGACTACCGGTCTGATACCATTTGGCCCCATAAGTAGGGTAGCCCTGCATATATACCCACTGATGAAAGAATGTGTCGAGATCAACATTAGTGATCTGCTCTGCGATATCTTTTAAGTCCTCCGTCGTCGCGGTACCAAAGTGGTGCTGCTGATGATAGCTGCGAAGTACCTGAAAAAACAGGCTGTCGTTGTTGATCATGTAGCGCAGCATATGCGCTACGGCTGCTCCTTTATCATAGGTAAGTCTTCCGCTATAGATCCTGTTTTCGTTGGTGGTATCATCTACATATACAGAACCGCCAGGCGCGGTCATAGCCTGACTATACACATTGGTGCGGTAGCTCAAAAGTTGCTGAGGACTCCAGAAATGTTCTACAAACAGCTGCTCGCAATAGCTTGCCCAGCCTTCATTCATCCACATATCATGCAGGGAAGCGCAGGTTACATTATCCCCCCACCACTGGTGCGACAACTCATGTGCTATCAACGTTATATCAAGCGAGCCGAGCGTAACCATCGTCTGGTTTTCCATACCGCCGCTCAAAGGAGAGAGGCAAATGCCAAATTTTTCATCGTCGAAAGGATAACGACCGAAGAGATCGGAAAAATAATTAATGATATGCGCTACAGAATCCAGTTCATCCTGGTGCTGCTGCATTACGGTGGCAGAATCGTAAATGAAATTTTGAATGAGCATAGAATCTGTGCTGTTGCTGAAGTGCATATAATAGCTATACTCGCTGTAGGGTGCGATGGCAAAAGATAGCAGATAGTAGTCAACAGGATTGCGTGTTGACCATTGATATTGATTGAAACCGCCGGAAAGAGAAACAATGCTTTTTAGCAGACCGTTGCTGGCTACGGTCAGTCCTGCCGGAACGGTAATATAGATGTCGGCCGAATCAATTTTATCCGTAAGCGACTGCTTGCAGGGCCACCAATCTCTGGAATGATAGGCAGCGCTCACCGTATGCGTCACCTGCACCTGCGCCGTTTGATGTAGCAGTCCGTTGGTAAAGAAATTGGTACCGCCGGTAGGTGCCCCATGATAAAAGACATCGGTGGTGAAAATGCTGTTTTGAGCAAGTGTAATGGGAAGAACAATCTTACTGACAAAGTTGCTGACGTTAACCACAGAAGCTATCTGTCCGTTAATAGTCGCAGAATCTATAGTAAGCTGGTTGCTTAGTTCGAAATAATACTCCGATAGGGTGGCCGCTGTTACTTTTACCACCGTTGTTACATGACCGGTGATGGCTGTAGATGTATTGGTAGCGGCAATGTCCAGCTTTACATACTGTACGTCATAGTCGTCTTCCTGCGTAGCCGCGACAGTCGTTTTTGCTCTGATATGCTTTTCTTTGCCCGACTGACCGTCAGCGAAGCACAAACTTGATTGAAGTACGAGTATTGCAGGGATCAATAATAACAGCGATTTCATTCGGCAACTTTTAGTGGAGCAATTGGTAATATCTCAATAATCTGCCTGTAAATCTACGTATTTCATGTCCTACAATTCTATCTCATGCTATGTTTGTAATTTTGGCGGGATTGATAAGAATTTCAGTTTATACACTCCCATTTAGCAATACCGCACTAAATAGCAGACAACTTTGTATGCCACGCAACTTTTCCCGAACCATTCACTATAATAAGCAACATTCGCTTGCTGTGGTCGTTCCTCACATGAGAAAGGATGGACTGTATTATGAGGTCAACATCAAAGGGTTTCCGCGCTTTTTCATGACCTGGACTGCCTTGGGCAGATTTGACGTGGTAAACAATGAGGACAGTTCTCTGCCGTATGATCTGGTACTTGCCGTAAGCGACATGCTGGAAGAAGAGACGAAGCGAAAAAGATAGCCGTTTGCAAACATTATCGGCACCTTCGAACGCCTCGGATGTATCTAAAGCCAAAAAAAGGAAGGTATTTCATCAAAATCGGCTATCCGTTTGAGACAAAGGCAATGAACTTCAGACAAAAGGAAACGACCTCACAAGCAAAGGCAAAGGCCTCCGAATCAAAGGCAAAGGCCTCACGACCAAAGGAAAAGGCCTTAGGAGTGAAAGTAACGGCCTCCGAACCAAAGGCAATGGCCTTACAGCCAAACGAATCGACCTCCAGGTTAGAGGCAAAGGCCTCGTGAACAAAGGAATCGACCTCGAGGAAGAAGGCAATGGCCTTTCAGAAAAAGGCATCGGACTTTCGGACAAACGAATCGACCTTCGGACTAAAGGCAAAGACCTTTTTAACAAAATCGTGAGAAAAAGGCCAAGCATTGGCAGAACAACGAATGACCAACATGCTGAAGAGCCGAAGTGAAGATGCTTACCAGAAGAGCCTTTATAAAGATGATTCACAGGCTGACGCATCGGATAAACGCGACTGTATGGCCTGCCAGCTGTATCTATTATAAAAAAAAGCATCGCTCAACCGCGACGCTTTTTTATAGTTTATTCTTTTGCTGCTAGCGCAGCCGCTATTCACTGATCACTTAGGAAAGTGAATACCGCTGTATTTATTTACATCTACCGGTGGGATAGTAGACATATAGTACGCATTGATCTCGCGAAGGATCTCATTTGCTGCCAGTGCATAGCCGCGCGGCGTTAGGTGAACACCATCGAGAGAGAAGGCACCGCCACTGATGTACTGGGTATTGAAATCAACACCGTTGAACTTAATGCCCGTAACAAGTGTCCTCAAATAAGCATTCATGTCTACCAGTGGCAGATGGTAAGCGATTGCCTCACTATGGATAAAATTATTGAAGTCGTCAGTGGCAGACTGGATCTTACCAATTTCACTCCTGCTCAAAACATAGCGTTGCGGGATGGGTTTAACAGAGCCCCAGCCAGCACATTTCATGGAGTCCTGTGGCGTAGTAAGGATAATCAGTTCATCGTTTTTGATCTGGCGGAAACCAAGTGGTTCCAAAATATCCTGGATAATAAAATTGTTAGCCCCTGCCTTGAAGGTGATACCTGTACCGGCATAAGCCACATTAAGCTGTGCTGCCTGAGTAGTATCCAAAACCAGTCCTTTTGCAGGAATGGTGGTGAAAAAAGGGATAGAAGTAACATTCGGAATGTTCATAATAGCGCCCTTTGCACCGTTGCGTGTCAGCACCTTTAGTACGGAGTCATAGCCAGCCTTAAACAGGTTAGCATCAGAGATATTATCCGGTGAAAAGCTGTTGAGTGGATTACCCTCTCCTCCCGACGTTGCATAGCCGAGCACATCATTGCTGCCCAGCCATAAGGTGAAGAAAGTAGGATTTTGATTTTTCAGTTCATCCACTGGCTTTGCTAAGGGGTTGGAAAAAATCCTGGCAGCGTAAGGGTTGAACAGAGCATATCCTGGCACAAGGTAGTCCACTGCTCTAATGCCCGGAATACCGAAATTATTAAACGGTCCCTGAGCCGAGATATTTAGCGCATTGCCTGTGCTGTCTGATGGGCCGGAGTATGGTACAGGCGACAGGGAGCTATTACCCGCGCAGTCTGTTGTATTGGCCAGCACCAGCTTTGGCGAAGGAAATCCCGCCTCTGAAGGAAGCAGCGGCTGTTTAAAATCAATAGGCTTAAAAATGCTGAATTGCTTTGCCAGGATAGCAGGGTATGAGTTTACCTGGCCACTGCGGTATAAAGAGTTGTCCGCATATCCAGCAGTTAGGGAATTACCAACAGCAACATAGTTGCTAAAGTCCAGTCCGTTAGCAAAGGGTTCCTCCGTGTGTATATTTGGTTTGCAGGCACTCAATGTTGCCAAACCCAATAGGAAAACCAGTTTTTTCATCTTTGAATGTTTATATTTATTTAAAATCATAGGTAACGCCAATACTTGGGATTAATGCTTTAGTTTGGTATTTGCCATTGAAATTGTCGGGAAGATATTGGGCATCACGCTTCTTCGACATACCATATTCTATAGCTGCAAGGATGGTAAGCTTGTTGGTGGCTTTGAATGTAGCTCCACCGGTGACGAGATAGCGATCTGCATCCGGAAGATCAGGGGAAACAAAACCATCTGTAACCGGTGTTGGATCATAACCCGAACCAGCCATCAATGCAAGCTTGTCTGAGACCTTATAATGTACACCGGGGCGAAAGGCAAGGGTGTTCCTATAATTCCGTGCAGCGCGGGTATCCTGAAGGGTAGGAGTATGTTGCTCATAGTCAAAACGCAAGGTATCGTAAGGCTTCCAGCCCATCCAGTCTACCTGTGCGGTAATAGTAAGGCTTTTTACAAGTCTTACACCGATGCCGAATGCCAGTACCTGTGGCAGCGGTACTTCTGTAGTGAAATCTGTATTAGGAAAACTGGTTGTAAGTGCGGAGGGAACTACAAAAGTGGCATCACCATGTTTTACCTTCATATTTACTTGTGATCGGTAATCTACACCGATCTGCACCTTCTCTCCCGCCATTACATGGACGCCGAGGTTAAAGCCAACCCCGCTTGCCTTGCCTTTAAGTTCTCCATAGCTGTCATTGCCATATTGATCCTGAATAGGAATAGCGCGGCGCATCTTCAGATTTCCTGTTGCATAAACAAAGCCTCCGCCTATGCTTACGGCATCCGCGAGTTTGTAGCTTATAGTAGGCTGAAAGAAAATGGTAGAAAGCTGGATGTTTTGGATAAGGTATCTGCCTTCCCAGTTATCATTCCATTTCATGCCGCTGCCGAATGGGGTATAAATGCCGAGCCCGAGTGCCAGTTTCCCATCTTCTTTAAGTCTTCCTCCTATATACAAATTGAACGGTGTATAAATCCCTTGTTTTGCTTCCTCTGAGTACGCCCCTGTAGGCGTTTGTACATACTTTGTGTTTACAATCAGGAACTGAACGCTCCCATAAGCTTGTATATTTTTCAGCCTCGCTAGTCCACCCGGGTTGTAGAATATGGATGAAGCATCCCATATCCATCCTGCACCTGTGCCGGCCATTGCGATCTGGCGCAACCCCTGCACATTGATTTGAAAGCCAGCACCAAAGGACATTGCAGCCGAAAGCAACAATGCAATTGTGATGAGTGCATGTTTTTTCATAAATGCTTTTTTAGTGGTTAAACTAATAGTCAGAAAAGTTGATGAAAGGAGAATCAAGGAGAAAAGTACAGCGAAATAGTATCAATTGCAATAGCTGAGGGCAAACATTCAATATTTTACTTTGCAATACCTATGGTGGCAATACTTACTGATACCTGCGGTACGGATAATAATGAAAGCGCGCACGACTCAAGGGTGGCGCCGGTGGTCAGAACATCGTCTGTAAGCAGCAGGTGTTTTCCTTTGATAACGTCAGGCTTCCTTATCTCAAAAGCCTTGCTTACATTTTCTATTCGTTGCTCCCGCGTTTTGTCCGTCTGGCTCTCCGTGAACCGGTTGCGAACAATCACATTTTCTAAAACAGGTATATTTAACACAGCTGCAATGCCTTCTGCTATAAAGCTGCTTTGATTATATCCCCGCTTTGCTTCTTTTTTCCGGTGGAGCGGAACAGCAACAACGGCATCAATCCCCCAGTGCAGCGGTGCAATTGCTTTTCCTAATTCTTTGCCAAGGAAAATACCGTTTTGCCTGCGGTCCTTATACTTCAATCCGTGGATGAGGTGCTGTAACAGGCTCTGCTGTGTGAAGTAGGCGAGGGAAGTGGCATGACGGAACGGTACTCTTCCAGACAGCCGCAGTACTGTCTCGTTCTCAGGCAGATGGTGATAGTGAGTGAAAGGCAGGAGCGACTCGCACTGCAGACACAGTACGTCTTCGCCTTTCATTAACGGGCTGTTGCAGCCTTCACAGAGCTTCGGAAACAGCAGGTGAGAAAATCCCTGTGCCAGTTCTTTAACCAGTTGCATAGTTGTTTTTAATTACAAGAAATCAGAAGAGTAGACGATATACATCCTCCACCTTGCTTACGGTTTTTAGCTCTATTCCGTAGTTCTTTTTATCGAGCCCTTTCATATTTCCTTTGGGTATGAAGATAGCATCCATGCCCAGTTTGTCTGCTTCGGCAATGCGCTGGTCTATCTTATTCACCGCACGTATTTCCCCGCTAAGGCCTATTTCGCCGACAAGGCAAATATTCGAAGGCAGTGCTTTGTCCTCATAAGTAGAGAGTAGGGCGCAGACAACTGCGAGTTCTATGGAAGGATCTTCCACTTTCAGTCCGCCTGCAATATTTACAAATACATCTTTAGCGCCGAACTGAAAACCTCCGCGCTTTTCCAGTACAGCGAGCAAAAGTTGCAGTCTTCGCAAGTCCATTCCACTGACTGTTCGTTGCGGTGTGCCATAGACAGCGGTGGTAGCCAGCGCCTGCACTTCTATCATCAGTGGTCGCAGGCCCTCCATGGTAGCAGCAATGGCAATACCGCTTAAAGGCTCCTCATGTTGCGTTAAGAGTATTTCTGAGGGATTGCTCACAGGCCGCATTCCCTTCGTTACCATTTCATAGATTCCGAGTTCGGAGGTAGAGCCAAATCGGTTCTTTAGCGTCCGCAGGATGCGGTAGGCATAATGCCTGTCGCCCTCAAATTGCAACACAGTATCTACCATGTGCTCCAAAACCTTTGGACCTGCAATAGACCCTTCTTTGGTGATATGTCCAATAATAACTACCGGAACATTGGAGGCTTTGGCAAATCGCTGTAACTCTGCTGCGCATTCTCTTACCTGGGATACGCTGCCTGCAGCGGACTCTATATAAGGAGACTCAAGCGTTTGAATAGAATCAATAATTAACAGTTGTGGTCGCAGCTTCTTTACCTCCTGAAAGATAGTGTTGGTGTCAGTAGCATTGAGTAGATAAAGATTACTATTCGTCTCACCTATTCTGTCTGCACGGAGTTTGATCTGTTGTGCGCTTTCTTCTCCGCTCACATAGAGGGTTGTAACATTCTTCCATTGCAAGGCAGACTGTAAAAAAAGAGTTGACTTACCGATGCCGGGTTCTCCTGCCACTAATATCACTGACCCAGGAACCATACCTCCGCCAAGTGTGCGATTCAATTCCTCGTCGGGTGTTTGCATGCGCACTTCATCCTCGGTAGTTACTTCTTCTAACTTATGTGCTTTTCTTTTTTCAAAAAGATCATCATCCTTCCAGATGGCCTCACCTTTTGTTTTTGTTTCCTTTTGTACGATTTCTTCTACAAATGAATTCCACGAACCGCATGAAGGACACTTGCCGGTCCACTTTGGTGTTTCATAACCGCATTGCTGACAAAAAAACGCGCTCTTGGTTTTGGCCATGGGCAAAAGTAAGTATCAGGTATAAAGTATCAAGTACGAAGTAGAAAGTAGAAAGTAGAAAGACAAAAGTAGAAAGTTGGCGAGTATCAAGTAGGAAGTGTCAAGTATGATGTAGAAAGACAAAAGTACGACGAGTATTAAGTAACGAGGCACTAAATGATCAATCAATCTGCTTTTGTGCAAAAGAGTGAACAGTAAAAAGCAGAGACGAAAGGATGAATGTTTTGCACGATAAAATGCGGAAAATAAAAGAGCCACTGGAGGAATCCGGCGGCTCTTACTTACTAACCCATTAAATTCACAACTTGGTACAAATGTAATAATAGCGCTCAAAGTAAAAAAATGGAATTCCCTTATATCGCCTTCGAAAAAGAGTTTTTAAGGAATATTTCACTAATTAATAATGCATAAGACACTAAATACTATTTATTTATTTCTATTCGTTTTAATTTCCTTATAGATAGTCATGTTTCTCTTGAACGTGTCGGTACAAACCTGAATTACAGCTTTCATCTTTTTTGCCGACTCTTCCTTACTCATCAGTTTCATTTTCAAAAAATCTGTCAAGGTCAACTGTTGGGACACTTTTTCTGACGAGCATTCGCACCACCACCTGTAAAGACGCATCTCATATTCATCGTAATCTTTATCGGCCTGCTCCAAACAGGTCTTTAAATAGCTGGTTTTCACCTCTTTCTTAAATTCCTGTGCCGAAACAGAAAACGACAAAGCACACATTATTATAATAAAAGCAGCACTCTTTATATGTCCCATACATCTAATATAGAAGTCGCGGTACAATTTTTCAGTAATCATCGATAATCCAAATGTATTTTGCAACAAATAGTTTAGACAATGACAGCTTCAACTTTAGAAAAAGTACCGCGTTCGTTTCTGCCGGAGGATTTTACAGTAACAACGTGGGATGCTTTACAGCCGTATTTTGAGGACCTCAAAAACCGTCAGTTAACCACCAAAGCGGAACTGGAACGATGGCTTAGAGACGTTTCGGAGCTGGAAGCGGTGATCAGCGAAGACGCCAGCTGGCGCCAGATAAAAATGACCTGCGACACTACTAATAAACAACTGGAAGAAGCTTTTACCTATTTCTGCCTGGAAATAGAGCCGAAAATGAAGCCCTATTTCTTCGCACTTAATGAAAAACTTCTGGCCTCTCCCGTTACCGCCGATCTTGATAAGGATATCTATTTCCCCTACCTGCGCAGCGTAGGCAACGCAGTAAAGCTCTACAGGGAGGAAAACGTCCCCATTCAGGCGGAGCTGAGCGTATTGGCTCAGCAGTACGGGATGATATCAGGAAAAATGACCATAGAGGTTGATGAGAAGGAATATACTTTGCAACAAGCAGCCCGTTTCCTTCAGAATCCTAACCGTGCGCTACGCGAAGATGTCTTCTGCAAAATAGCGACACGCCGCCTGCAGGATAAGGATGAGCTTAATAATCTATTTGACAAACTGTTGGAGCGCAGACAACAGATAGCAAAGAATGCAGGCTTCGACAATTACCGCGACTATAAGTTTCGGGAGCTGGGAAGGTTCGATTACACCCCTGAAGACTGTTTTGAATTCCATGAAGCGGTAAAGGAACATATTCTGCCTTTGCAAAAAATGCTCACCCTGCACCGTAAGCAGCGCCTCGGCCTTGATAAAATGCGCCCATGGGATACCGATGCCGAGCCGGAAAGAGTATTGCCTCTACATCCTTTTGAAACCGGTAAGGAACTCTCAGACAAAGCAATAAAAGTATTTGAGCGGTTGCGCCCGTTTTTCAGCCAGTGTCTGCAAACGATGGTAAGTATGGGTAGGATGGACCTTGAGAGCCGTAAAGGCAAAGCGCCCGGTGGGTATAACTGTCCACTGGCAGAGACCGGTGTTCCGTTCATCTTTATGAACGCCGCTGGCACTATTGGCGATGTTATCACTATGATGCATGAAGGCGGCCATGCCGTTCACTCTTTCCTTTCACATCCTTTGCCCTTAAGTGCTTTCAAGGAATACCCGATGGAAATAGCAGAACTGGCCAGCATGAGTATGGAACTTTTTACCATGGAACATTGGAATGAGTTTTTTAGCGATGAAGACCAGCTGCACAGGGCGAAGGTGGAAGAAATGGAACGGGTAATTTCCGTTTTGCCGTGGATTGCTACTATTGATAAATTCCAGCATTGGCTGTACACCCATCCGGGGCATACCCATCTGGAACGCCAGCAAAACTGGTTAGATATACTAAACGAATTTACTACCGGTGTTGTAGACTGGAAGGGCTTTGAAGACTATCGGGCTAACTTCTGGCAAAAGCAACTGCATCTTTTTGAAGTGCCATTCTATTATATAGAATATGGTATTGCGCAGCTTGGCGCTATCGCCATGTGGCGACAATACAGGGAAAACAAAGAGCAGGCACTTGATAATTATATGAAAGCGCTAAGTCTGGGCTATACAAAAACGCTAAAGGAACTGTACGACACTGCCGGCATACGTTTCGATTTTTCTCCTGCTTATATTAAGGAGTTGGGAAGCTTCGTAAAAGACCGCCTGGAGGAAATGGGGGTGAAGGAAGTTGTCTACAACATTACCATGAAGAAGGAAGGAGAGCAAACCGCATAATCAAAACAGGCTGTACCAAACATCGGTACAGTCTGTTTATTCTTTTTCATTGCCATAAGTTATTTCTTCTTAAAGGAACCGTCCTTACGGGAAAAGGAAGCGACCTCACAGGAAAAGGAAACGACCTCACGCAAAAAGGCATCGACCTTTTGGAAAAAGACATCGACCTCACGACAAAAGGCATTGGCCTTACGACAAAAGGCATCGACCTTTCGGGAAAAGGCATCGACCTCACGACAAAAGGCATCGACCTTTTGGAAAAAGGAATCGACCTCACGGGAAAAGGCATTGACCTTTTGGAAAAAGGCATCGACCTCACGACAAAAGGAATCGACCTTTTGGGAAAAGGAATCGACCTCACGACAAAAGGCATCGACCTTTTGGAAAAAGGAATCGACCTCACGGGAAAAGGCATTGGCCTTACGACAAAAGGAATCGACCTCACGACAAAAGGCATCGACCTTTTGACAAAAGAAATCGACCTTTCTGCGAGGAAATTATTTCAAAATGCCTGGCTTGCAGCCTATATTTGTTGCTATGCTTTCACTCGACCTTACCGGAAAAACCGCCCTTGTAGCAGGCAGCACACAGGGCATCGGCCTTGCTTCCGCACAATCGCTTGCCGACCTTGGTGCCAACTGTGTTTTAATCTCCAGAACCGAAGAGTCGCTGCAAAAAGCCGTCGCCAGCCTCAATACGTCCAAAGGGCAGCAACACAGCTATCTGGTTGCTGATTTTAGTCGCCCGGAGCAGGTACAGCAGGCAGCAGCAGGCTATATTGCTAAAAACCCCATCCATATACTTGTAAACAATACCGGCGGACCACCTGCCGGACCTGTTGTAGAAGCAAAGCCCGAAGCCTTCCTTGCGGCATTCCAGCAACACCTCATTTGCAATCATCTGCTGGCCACCACTGTTATCCCTTCTATGAAGGAAGCGGCTTACGGCAGGATCATCAATATTATTTCCACATCTGTAAAGATCCCGTTGAAGAATCTGGGTGTTTCCAACACCATCAGAGGTGCTGTGGCGTCCTGGGCCAAGACTATGGCAAATGAGCTGGCGCAGTTTGGCATAACGGTAAATAATGTATTGCCCGGAGCTACTGCTACAGCAAGGCTGGAGACTATCATTAATAATAAGGTAGCCAAAGCGGGCATAACGGAGGAAGAAGCGGAGCAGGAAATGCTGAGGGAAATACCTGCGAGACGCTTTGGCAAGCCGGAAGAGATAGCTGCTATGGTTGCCTTTTTGGCAACACCTGCCGCTGCCTACATCAACGGAACGAGCACCCCTGTAGACGGTGGAAGGACGGGGAGTATTTAGTTGAGTAAGCTATCTAATCTGTCCTGATCATGCAAGGCGACGTTCTATTGCTGTCAAACCAGTAGTCGCAAATCACGACGATCATTAGTATCGGCGTTCTACATACACTCAATCAAACTGTCTTTATCTTCATTTAATGAAAGTCTTACTTCTGTTTGCCCTTTCCCTCTCTGTAGCGACCGGCTTTTGTCAGCAGTCTCCCATACCTCAATTACTGAAGCGTGATACCATATTCTTTGAGGATTTTAATGTTGACAACGACACCAATTGGGTGGATGAAGAAGATAAGAATGTTTCCGTTAAGGGAGGCTTTTTCTATCATCATAGCAAGGAAAAGGGCATTACAGCTCAGCCTTTTCAGGTAAATCTTGATACAAGCAAAAATTTTGAGTTTCAGTTTAGAGCGAAGGCACCGGAAGGCAAGAATGACCTCGGGGTGTTCTTTTGGGGGCGCGACATAGATATCAACAGCTATCAGAGTAACTACTGGTATTTCCACAAAAATGGACGGTCAGTTATTTATAATATACCTCAGCCCTCCGGGAAGGGACATTATAAGAGTTCATGGGTTCGTTCACAGTTAAATGAAGACGGATTTAACATCTATACCCTTCGTAAATGGCAACATAGGTATTATGTGTATGTAAATAATCGCCTTGTGAAGGTCATAAATAATGAACTGCCGTGCTACGGATCCAAATTTGGCCTTGGCGCAGGAAGTTTGAAGCATCGGCAGGCGCTTGCTGTGTTCGACTATATCAGCGTCTCATATATTGAATGAGGATTACGAGTAGGGCAACGAATAGCTGTAAACTAATGATTTAAGTAAAATATCTGAAAAAACGTTTTTCGAATTTTATAAAGATCTTTCCCAAATGTGTAAGGTTTTAGCTTACAAAAAAATGACAAAAAGAAATTTGTTTAAAAATAATATGCCCTGAAACCCGCGCCAGTAGCAGCAAGTATTTTTTTGCCGAATGTGTGGAACTTTTAAGCATTGTGTTGTAGTTTTGCGCACGCTTTGTCTAAAGGAAAGTTAATTCTCAATTTTATTCCTGTGTCAGAATCTAAAAAGCCGATGTTCCGGAAAATTGCCCAGGGCATTTTTGCACTCGTAATTACGCTGCTTCTTTGCAATTTTTCTGCTTATGCCGCACCTGATGGTAAGGCACTATTTATGTCCAATTGTGCGAGTTGCCACAATCCTTTAAAGGATGCGACTGGTCCTGCCTTACAAGGGGTAGATTCTCACCCGCACGGTAAGGAGTGGATTTACACATGGGTGCACAATCCCTCAGCAGTAATTGCCAGCGGCGATGCGCATGCAAAAGAGCTTGTGGACAAGTATAAGGTGGTAATGACCCCTTTCCCTAATCTTTCTCATGAAGATATTGATGCCATACTTGCGTATGTAGACGGTGTTAAGCCACCAAGTGCAGCGCCAGCGGTTGCTGGTGAAGGAGCCGGAGCTCAGGACACAGGCAACGATAATGGCTGGCTTTATACGGGTATTACGATTGCCCTTGTCTTATTAGTGGTCATTCTTTGGCGCGCCAACTATGGCCTGCGTCGTGTAGCCAATGAGAAAGAGGGTTTACCGAACGAAAAGGAAGTTCCTTTTTACCGTAATAAGGTAGTTATCGCCATGGTTGCTATTCTTCTCTTTATTTTCTGTGGCTACTGGATTGTAAATGGTGCTATTGAGCTTGGACGTCAACAGAACTATCAGCCAGAGCAACCGATCTTCTATTCTCATAAGGTACACGCAGGAGTAAACCAGATTAACTGTCTTTATTGCCATGCTGGCGCTGAAAAAGGCCGCCATGCAATGGTTCCTTCTCCGAACGTTTGTATGAACTGCCACAAGCAGATCAACGAATATACAGGAACGGAAAAGCTGATAACAGCAGAAGGAAAGGAAGTGGATGGAACTGCCGAAATTCAAAAACTTTATAAATACGCAGGCTGGGACCCTCAGAGGAAAGATTATATCCGTGACGCTAAAGGCAATATTATATCTACGCCGATCGCATGGACAAAAATTCATAATCTTCCTGACCACGTTTATTTTAACCACTCGCAACACGTAAAGGTTGGAAAGGTGCAGTGTCAGCGCTGCCACGGTCCTATACAGGAAATGGATGAGGTTTATCAATTTGCTCCTTTATCCATGGGCTGGTGTATTAACTGTCACAGGCAAACAAAGGTTCAGTTTACCGAAAATAAATACTATACGATCTACGAGAAATATCACGAAGAGATCAAGTCTGGAAAACGTACGGATGTAACAGTAGAGGATATCGGTGGAACTGAGTGTCAGAAGTGTCACTACTAATATTAAAAAATAAAATTCAGAAGCCAGAACTTGCTTTTGGCTTTGCATAAGGAATAGATAAGAATGCGGTTTTGCATTTAGTCATTTTGAATTTTGAATTATCTATGAGTCAAAAAAAATACTGGAAGGGTTTGGACGAGCTGAGTAATACACCAGCTCATCAGGAAGCAGTTAATAACGAGTTCAAAGAAGATCTTCCTTTTGACCTCAGCGGAAAACTGCTTGACGCTTCCACTCCCCGCCGCGACTTTCTAAAATACATGGGCTTCAGTACTGCTGCTGTAATGCTTGCAGCAAGCTGTGAAATGCCAGTACGAAAGGTGATCCCTTACGCTATAAAGCCCGAGGATATCATACCAGGTGTACCCAACTTTTACGCTTCTACATTTGTAGATAACGGCGATTATTGCGCTATTGTAATTAAGACGCGCGATGGACGTCCTATTAAAGTAGAAGGAAACAGCAAATCGTCCATCACAGGCGGTGGCACCTCTGCGAGAGTACAGGCTTCTGTGCTAAATCTTTACGATACTGCCAGACTCCGCCAGCCTTATGCAGAAGGGCATGAAGCAACATTTGCTGCTATAGACCGGGCAGTGACTGATGCGATGGCTTCCAACAGCAAGCCGTCTTATCTTGTTACTGGTTCCGTCATTTCTCCTACTACAAAAGAGGTAATCAACCAGTTTGTAGCAAAATATCCTAACGTAAAGCACATAGTTTTCGACCCTATTTCTTATAGCGGTATGTTGCTTGCTAACGAAGCAAGCTATGGAAAACGCGCTTTGCCTTCTTATCAGTTTGATAAAGCCCGGACAATTGTAAGCCTTGGAGCTGATTTCCTCGGAACATGGCTTTCACCGATCGAATTTGCCAGACAATATAGCAAAGGACGCCGGGTCAGTGCCTCAAATATGCAAATGTCAAGGCACTATCATGTAGAGCCAAATCATACTATTACAGGTGCAAAAGCAGATGAGCGGGCAGTATGTAAGCCCTCTGAAATGGGCAGTGTTGTTGTAGCATTGTATAATGCAGTGACAACAGGTGCTACACCAACCCTCCCCAGTAAAAAACTTAATACACTCGTTATAAATGCAGCGAACGATCTGAAGAAAGGAAACGGATTGGTCGTTTGTGGCTCCAACGATGTCAATATTCAAACCGTAATCAACGCAATCAATGATAAAGTTGGGGCAAACGGTACTACTATTAACTGGGCTGTAAACAGTAATTACAAACAGGGAATAGATACAGATATTGTAACTCTTGCAAATGCAATGAATGCTAATCAGGTTGGCGCTGTATTTATACATGGCGTGAACCCTGTTCATGAATACTTCCAGGGAACTAAGTTTGCAGAAGGCCTGAAGAAGGTACCGCTCACTGTTTCTTTCGCCGAACGTATGGATGAAACGGCACAGCAGTGTAAATACGTTGTTCCGGATCATAATTACCTCGAAAGCTGGGGCGACGCAGAACCTAAAACAGGTTACTACAGTCTTATGCAGCCTGGTATTGCGCCGATCTTTAAGACACGCGCCTTTCAGGACAGCTTAATGATCTGGTCTGGTAATACAGCCACTACTTATGGTCAATTCTGGAATCAATACTGGCTTGGCAAGGTAGGCGGACAAGAAAAACTTGATCAGGCGCTTCAGGACGGCGTTATTGAGCCAGAGCAAATGGCTGTGAGTGGCGCTTCTTTTGGTGGAAATGCAGGTGCGGCTATATCTGCAATACAGTCAAAGAAGCAAGGCGGCGCAAAGGAAATATTTCTTTACGAGAAAATATCAATAGGTCGCGGCGGGCATTGGACGAATAATCCATGGCTACAGGAAATGCCCGACCCTATAACAAAATCCACGTGGGATAACTATATCTGTGTATCTCCTCAAACGGCAAAAGATCTTGACGGTGAAATAGACAAGATCAACGAGGTGGACATGAAGAAGAGGGTGATCAAACTTACCGTAAATGGAGGCTCTGTTGCTCTTCCTATGGTGGTAGTGCCGGGTATGCATAATGATGTTGTTGCCATTGCGCTCGGTTATGGACGTGACAAAAAGGTAGGAAGAGCGGCTGCAGATCTGGGTAAGAACGTTGCGCCTTTTATGGTGTTCAACGGGATGACCTTCGACAATTACGCGCCCGTTACGATTGAAAAAACTTCTGATTTCCAGGATGTGGCGATTACTCAGTCGCACATGAGTTATGAAGATCGTCCGATCATTCATGAATATACGCTTGACGGATTTGCAAAGGATCCCGATCAGCTTCTGAAAGAGCGCCACGAAGAACTTGGAACATACGCTCATCTGCCATGGGTAGCAAAAGAAGGTGGTGAAGGTGAACATTCTGAAACTGCATCTGCAGAAGGGGCAAATATCCCTGTCGGTTCGCCTGCTGTTAACGCCTATGAAGAAGGCTTCCGCGAAAACGGAACACTTTATCCAAATTATATCTCTCCCGGTATACACTGGGGAATGTCAATAGACCTCAACACCTGTATCGGCTGTAGCGCTTGTGTTATAGCCTGTCAGGCGGAGAATAACGTCTCTGTGGTAGGTAAGACTCACGTATTGCAGGCGCATGAAATGCACTGGCTGCGTATTGACCGCTACTTTAGTGGTACACCAGAAGACCCAGACACTATCCAAACCGTCTTCCAGCCGATGTTGTGCCAGCATTGCGATAATGCCCCTTGTGAAAATGTTTGTCCGGTTTCTGCAACCAACCACAGTTCGGAGGGTCTTAACCAAATGGCATACAACCGTTGTATCGGTACAAAATATTGTGCAAATAACTGTCCTTATAAAGTTCGTCGCTTCAACTGGATGGATTGGAATGGTGCCGATTGCTTTGATGATAATCTGTACGAAGATGGTCGCCGCGATGATTTGAATGATGATCTGACAAGAATGGTATTGAATCCCGATGTGACTGTACGAAGCCGCGGTGTGATGGAAAAATGTAGCTTCTGCGTACAACGTTTACAGGAAGCGAAACTGAATGCTAAGAGAGAGGATCGTCCGCTGATGGATGGCGATGCAAAGACAGCTTGTCAGCAGTCATGCCCTACAGATGCAATTCTGTTTGGAAATGTGAACGACAAAGAAAGTGAAATATATAAGCTACGCAGTAAAGAACAACTCCAGCGCAGCTACTATGTACTGGAACAAATACACACTTTGCCAAATGTAAATTATCTCGCTCTAGTTCGTAACACCGATATTATTGTTGCTAAGGATGAGAAGATAGATCAGTTGGGTGCAAGGCATATTTAAGAATATTTTGGTCAGATTAAGATCATAGAATATAAATTTAAAAGAACTATTAGTAATTACGTGCTATGCATATAAAGTACGAATCGTTTGTACGGGAGCCCTTGGTCGACGGAGACAAAACTTACCATAACGTTACCGAGGATATTTGCCGAACCATTGAGCAAAAGCCTGGCCGAATGTGGTACGTTGGCTTCTTTTTCTCAATTGTGCTGCTGCTGTTTGGTGTTTTCTCTGTTGCCTGGGAAGTTTACTGGGGTATAGGTGTATGGGGGGTTAACAGAACAGTAGGTTGGGGTTGGGATATCACCAATTTCGTATGGTGGGTAGGTATTGGTCACGCCGGTACACTTATCTCCGCAATCCTTTTGCTGTTTCGCCAGGGTTGGAGAACAGGTGTAAACCGTGCTGCGGAAGCGATGACCATCTTTGCGGTAATGTGCGCAGGCCAGTTCCCTATTTTTCACATGGGACGGGTATGGGATGGCTTTTTTGTACTGCCTTATCCTAACAGCCGCGGTCCATTATGGCCGAACTTTAACTCTCCGCTTCTGTGGGACGTATTTGCGGTGTCCACTTACTTTACAGTATCTCTGTTATTCTGGTACTCGGGTCTTTTACCGGATTTCGCCACCATTCGCGATCGTGCGAAGACTAAACTGCGCCGTCTCTTTTACGGAGTAGCTTCTTTCGGATGGACCGGCTCTGCGAAAAACTGGCAACGTCATGAGGCATTATCCCTTGTGCTCGCGGGACTTGCTACTCCGCTGGTACTTTCCGTACACACGATCGTATCCATGGACTTTGCGACTTCGGTAATACCGGGCTGGCACACAACTATCTTCCCTCCATACTTTGTTGCAGGGGCAATTTTCTCCGGCTTTGCAATGGTGCAGACATTATTGATTCTTTGTCGCAGGATAATGCATTTGGAAGAATACATTACGGTTGGTCACATTGAAGCGATGAACAAAGTAATTATCCTTACGGGTTCAATAGTGGGTGTCGCCTACCTGTCGGAGCTTTTTGTTGCATGGTATAGTGGTTCTCAGTATGAGCAGGGAGCATTTTACTGGCGTATTATGGGTCCATATTGGTGGAGCTACTGGGCAATGATGACCTGTAACGTGGTTTCTCCTCAGCTGTTTTGGTTTAAAAAACTTAGAAGAAACATTCCGTTTACTTTTGTAATGTCCATAGTTGTAAACATTGGTATGTGGTTCGAGCGTTTCGTTATTATCGTTACCTCTCTTTATCACGATTACCTTCCGAGCTCGTGGGCATATTATAGTCCTACATGGCCGGAGATCGGATTCTATCTAGGCACCTTTGGACTATTCTTTACATGCTACTTCTTGTTTTGCAAATATTTTCCAATTATTGCAATAGCTGAGATCAAGTATGTCCTGAAGACATCAGGTGAAGGACAAAAAACAAGAATGGCGAAAATTGATGATATGAGTGACGAAGAGTTTTTGCGTGAAGCTGAACATAATCATCTGGAATCACAACCAATTAATCTTCCGTAAATAGTTAGAATAAGAGTAAAGACTTTTTTAAGTTATGGCTATAAAAAAATTTGCTGTTGGTGCTTTTGATGACGAGGAAGTATTATTTCCTGCAATAGGCAAGGTGCGCAATAGCGGCTATAAGTTGCATGATGTATACACTCCGTTTCCCGTACACGGGCTGGATCATGCCATGGGTTTGAAAGAAACAGACCTCCACGTTGCCGGTTTCATATACGGCCTTACGGGTACTGCTACTGCGCTTGGCTTTATGAGCTGGATTTTTACTTCCGATTGGCCGATGGTATTTGGTGGTAAGCCGCATTTTTCCTTACCTGCTTTCATTCCCATTACGTTTGAGCTTACCGTTTTATTTTCTGCTGTGGGTATGGTGCTTACGTTTTGCTATCTGAACCAGATAATGCCCGGCGTTAAAAAGCATGTTTTTCATCCGCGTCAATCAGACGACTTGTTTGTAATGGCCGTTGAACTTAATGAGGAAGTGACTGAACAAGAGGCTTTAGACTTTTTGAAGACAACAGGTGCGATAGAGACCAACATACAAGTTGCAGAAACTGAGTGGTGGTACGGACGATGGGACAGAGAAGAAGAATACCAAAAGGCGTAGCAGACGGCACTCCAGGTAACAAAGTAGTCGTTTTTGCATTTTAACTTTTGAATTTACATTTTTAATATGAACAAGACCAAAAGCATAGTAGTAGCAAGCCTGTTGATAGGTCTGGGCATGACTGCATGTAACCAAAATGGTGACAAGCATCGCGATCCGGGAAGGACCTATGCGCCAGATATGGTTTACTCACGTGCTTACGATGCTTATACTTACAATCCCAACTTTGCCGACAGTCAAACGAGCCGCTTACCCGTACCTGGCACTGTTGCACGGGGGCATGAGCTGCCTGACCATCTGGTTGAAGGGGATACCAATGCCTACAAGACCTATACTACTAATCTACGTTTTACTGAAGATGAGTTAAAAGAAGGAAAGCGATTGTTCGATATTTACTGCGGCATTTGCCACGGTCAGAAATTGGATGGACAGGGACCTTTGTTCGCCAGCGGAAAGTTTGCTTCCATGCCGGCTAATTTTAAAGACCCAAAATATTTGCATATTCCTGTAGGCCAGATGTATGCCGCCGTGAAGTTTGGTAAGAACGCTATGGGATCCTACGCAAGCCAATTGGATCAGAAGCAACGCTGGCAGGTAATTGCCTATATTAAGAAAGTGCAATCTGAGAACGGCGGCGACGCGTTTGCCTTCGGTACCTCAGCCGCAGCACCTGGCAGTGACTCCTCTGCAAATGCGCCGTCTTCAGCAGATACTTCTAGTATGAAAGGGAAAGGCCAATTAGCAACAGTAAAAGATAAACAAGATCATTAAAAGTACTTCTTATAAAAGTTTACAATGAACGAACGTTTCATCATTCCTGCTCGATTAAAAACCACAAGTTTGGTGTTGATGATAATAGGTATCGCGACCCTATTGATCGGCATCTTCGCCCTTGCGGGGAGTAATAATTCTAATCCAGAGATTATGCACGCAGAAAGAACCCGTTTCTGGCTGGTGCTGCTGCATAATAGTGTGTTTTTTCTTTTAATGACGGTTGCCTGCGTATTTGTTCAGGCTGCCGCTGCTCTTGCGCAAGGTAGCTGGATCGTAGCGTATAGAAGAGTGCCGGAAGCTATTGGGGCCAACGTATGGGTGTTTGGTTTAATTACCGCAATTATACTTTTTCTGATAGCCTTTGTGTTTAATATAGATGGTCATAACACTATTTACCATTGGGTTCATCCTGCCGGAGACAAAATACTTGAAGGTAAAACAGGATTTTTGAACAAGGGATTTTTCACCATATTCACTGTCATTACAATTGTTTTGTGGTCATTTTTTGGTGCTAAGTTCCGGTCGCTTTCAATCGCCCAGGAGACGGCGCCAAAGAACAGCACAAAGATCTATTGGAACATGGTTCGCTGGTCAGGCGCTTTCCTTGTTGTGTATGCGCTGACTCAAATGAGTATTACACCATGGCTGTGGATTATGAGCATTCAGGCGCACTGGTACTCCACAATGTTTAGCTGGTATACGTTTGCGAGTGCTTTTGTATCGGGAATGTCATTGATTCTGCTTTGGGTTGTGTATCTTAAGAATCAGGGAAGCCTGGAGATAGTAAACAAAGAACACATTCATGACCTTGGTAAGTTCATGTTTGCCTTCAGTATATTCTGGACGTACGTGTGGTTTTGTCAGTACCTTCTTATTTGGTACGGTAACATGCCAGAGGAAACAACCTATTTTAAACTTCGTCAGCAGGGGCCGTACAGCGTGATTTGGTATGCAACGTTTATTATCAACTTTGTAATGCCGATACTCATTTTGATGTCCCGTCCAAGCAAGCGGAACTATTTTACAGTATGCTTTATAGCGATATTGATCATTTTCGGTCACTGGCTTGACTTCTATATCATGACTATGCCGGAGCCGCTGCAGGAACACTGGCATCTTAGCTGGTATGAACTGGGTATCTTTGCTGGGTTCGCAGGTGTGCTGATGTTTACCGTTGCGAATACATTGTCCAAATCATCTTTGATACCTATGAATAGCCCATTGTTGAAGGAAGCTGTGTTGCATCAGAGCTAATATTGAATGAAGACTATTATAAGAGTAAAAACTATTAAGTAAATACAAGCTAAACTGACCATGTCGGGATTTCTAACAATAGTATTAATAGCGCTGGTTTTTATCATTATCTACCAGATTGCTAAGGCGAGTGAATATGCAGCAATATTGCGGGGAAGAGAAAAAGTGGAGCGTCAAACCAATCGTACGATGGCCTGGCTGCTGGTTGCGCTCTTTATCTGCGGATTATGGGGAATCTGGCAATGTCATGAGTACCTAATGGACAAAATGCTTCCTGAAGCGGCATCTGACCACGGTGTGAAGTATGATTTGATGCTAAAAGTGACAGTGATCGTTACCGGTATCGTTTTTTTGATTACCCAAACACTTCTATTCTGGTTCGCTTTCCGATATCAATCTAAAGAAAAGCGTACAGCATTCTTTTACCCTCACAACAATAAGCTGGAACTACTTTGGACAACGCTACCAGCTGTGGCTATGGCAGTAATGGTTGCTGTTGGATTAAAGGGCTGGTTTTCAATGACGGCTGCCGCCCCGGAAAACTCTCAGGTAGTAGAAGTAGTAGGAAAGCAGTTTAACTGGATTATGCGTTATCCTGGTTCGGATAATATATTAGGTAAGCGGGATTTCAGATTGATTAATGATGCGACAAATGTGCTGGGCTTAGACTGGAATGATAAAGCGAACCGCGATGATATTATTGCAGAAAACGGGGAACTTCACATCATTGTTAACCGCCCGGTAAAGTTGATTATCGGGTCTCGAGATGTGATTCATGATGTTGGTTTGCCACATTTCAGAATGAAAATGGATGCTGTTCCCGGCATCGTGACCACTATGTGGTTCACACCAACTATCACTACTGAGGAGATGAAGAAGAAAACGGGAGATAAAGACTTTGTCTACGAAATCTCTTGTGATCAGGTATGTGGTAAAGGTCACTATGCAATGAGAGGAACAGTAATTGTGGAGACTGAAGCGGAACATAAGCTTTGGCTTGCAAGCCAGAAGTCTTATTATGCCTCTGTAAATGCAGCACCTGCAGCACCTGCAACTACGCCGGGTACTCAGCAGGCAGACAGTGTTAAAGCAATTTCGATGAAATAACAAACCTTATCGGGTTAGCAGGAATAAAAAACATTAAAATGAGTCAGCAAATAATCATAGAGGGATCCAACGTAGCTCATGTACATGAAGGCCATGGGGAGCATCATGAGCATCATCAACAGCATTTCATTACCAAATATATTTTTAGCCAGGATCATAAGATTATCGGTAAACAATTTTTAATAACCGGTATCATTTGGGCTATCATCGGAGCATTGTTTTCGGTGTTTTTCAGGTTACAGCTTGGTTTTCCCGATCACAATTTTCCAATCATGGAAAAGTTTCTTGGTGAGTGGGCTAAGGGCGGAAGGCTGAGTCCTGAGTTCTATTATGCCCTTGTTACCATGCATGGTACCATCCTGATCTTCTTCGTGTTGACAGCAGGTCTGACAGGAACATTTGCCAATTTCCTTATTCCACTGCAAATTGGTGCACGCGATATGGCGTCGCCGTTTATGAATATGCTTTCTTACTGGTTTTTCTTTACTGCCAGTATTATCATGTTCTCCTCCCTTTTTGTACAAACTGGACCGGCTGCCGGAGGATGGACTGCTTATCCGCCTTTGAGCGCCTTGAAAGAAGCCTCCCTTGGATCGGGGGTAGGTATGGATCTATGGCTTATCGCTATGGCCCTATTCGTAGTTTCCTCTTTGCTTGGCGGCCTTAACTATATTTCTACCATTCTTAATATGCGTACAAAGGGCATGAGCATGACTCGCATGCCGCTGACAATATGGGCATTATTCTTCACTGCTATCATCGGAGTACTTTCTTTTCCGGTATTGCTTTCAGGCTTTGTACTACTTATTTTCGATCGCAACTTCGGTACTTCATTTTACCTTTCAGAAATCTTTATTGGTGGTAAAGCGTTACCTCATATCGGAGGGTCGCCAATTCTTTATCAACACTTATTTTGGTTCCTTGGTCACCCTGAGGTGTACATCGTTATGCTGCCGGGAATGGGTATTGCGTCTGAGATACTATCCAATAATAGCCGCAAACCCATCTTTGGTTACTTTGCGATGGTTATTTCGTTGGTTGGTATCACTGTTCTTTCATTCCTCGTATGGGCGCACCACATGTTTGTATCAGGCATGAGTCCGTTCCTTGGTTCCATATTCGTTTTGATGACCCTTTTGATTGCTGTCCCTTCTTCAGTTAAAGTATTTAACTGGTTAACTACGCTGTGGCGCGGTAACATCAGGTTCAGTGTGCCAATGATGTTCGCTATTGGGTTTGTGTCTATGTTTATCTCAGGTGGTTTGACAGGTATTTATCTTGGAAACTCTGCAATTGACATGCACCTTCACGATACTTATTTCGTAATCGCCCACTTCCACCTTGTAATGGGAGTATCATCCTTCTTTGGAATGTTCGCCGGTATTTATCACTGGTTTCCTAAGATGTTTGGAAGGTTTATGAATAATACACTGGGATATATACACTTCTTTATTACGTTCATCGGTGCTTACGTGATCTTCTGGCCGATGCACTATGAAGGTATCGCAGGTATGCCGCGTCGTTATTACGACTACACAGCATGGCATTCATTTAGTCAGTTCCAGCATCTGAATATGATTATTTCCATTGCGGCAATCGTTACGTTCTTTGGTCAATTGCTGTTTGTGGTAAACTTCTTTGTAAGTATTTTCCGTGGCCGTAAAGTTAATGAGCCTAATCCATGGGGTGCAACAACCCTTGAGTGGACTACACCAATCCGCCCCGGACACGGCAACTGGCCTGGCGAGATTCCTGAAGTGCACCGTTGGCCATACGATTACAAAGATGATGGAAACGGAAACGATTTTGTTCCTCAGACTGTGCCATTGAAACCAGGGGAAGAAGTACATTAAATTGAACCTTTAGAACATAAGAAAAGCCGGCTTTTGCCGGCTTTTTCATTTTTTTAGTCTTTTACCAGCCTATTTCCCGTCGTAGGCATCCTGAAGCTTCGTAATGTCAAGTTTTTTCATTTTTAGCATCGCCTGCATTGCGCGTTGCGATTTCTCTCTGTCCCCGCCGCCCAGTAGTTGGGGTAGAATGGCAGGCACAATTTGCCAGGAAACGCCAAAGCGGTCTTTTAGCCAGCCACACTGTTGTGCTTTTTCGTCACCGCCGTCTGATAGCTTCTGCCAGAAATAATCTACTTCATCCTGTGTTTCGCAATTAACTACAAATGAAACGGCTTCATTAAACGTAAAGTCGCCGTTGGTGTGACTATCCATAGCTATAAAATCCTGTCCATTTAAGCTAAACGTGGCGTGTTTTACAGCCCCCTCTATGCCTTCTTCTCCGGCTTCATATCGTGCTAAGTATTTTATCGAAGAGTTTGTGAAGGTGGAAGTGTACAAATTAATGGCTTCTTCTGCTTTTCCTGCCTGCTTGTTAATAAACAACAGCGCAGGAGTTATCTTTTGTTCCCTTTGCTCTAGATTTAATTGCCAGCTAAGTCCGAATGCGTCGGTGATCCAGCAGTACTTCTCGCTGAACGGATACTTTTGGAAAGGCATAAGGACGTCTCCACCAGGAGAAAGCTTGCGGTAAAGACTGTCGATTTCTTCTTCTGTTTCACAACTTACATACAGCGAAATAGCCGGTGTAAACCTGAAGACGGGCCCTCCATTGATGGCAGCAAATTGCTCATCGGCAAGTTCGAAAGAAGCAGTCATGACAGAGCCTTCCGGCCGTTTTGTAGCTTTTGCCCCTGCTTCGTTGAAGGGAACCACCTTTTCAATTCGGGATCTTTTAAAAATTGTGGTATAACGCTTTACTGCTTCTTCAGCATTGTCATTGTACCATAAGAAGGGAACGATCTTTTGCATATTGTAGTTGTTTTTAAAGCTATCAATTATTCATTCAAGTATACGACAGTCGAAGCCTGCACTTATCACAATTTCCGCTATTATTTCGGGCTTCAGGCCTTTCCCTTCCACGCGCAGTATCCTGTCGCAATCCTCAAGGTCAAAAGTGATGTTGTAACCAGGGAAGTGCGATTGCAACATTCCCAGCACCTTTTCTGCTTTTGCTGATTCCTCAATATTCGTTTTGAAAACCTCAATCATCTATCGGATAAGATGGATTTATTGCTTTGAAAACGTTGCTTCACCTACAGATTCAGTGGGCGGAGTGCCAGCTATACCAGCTTCATCCATGTATAGAACTTCCCATTGATGCCCATCGAGGTCCGCAAAGCTGTGCCCGTACATCCAGCCATGGTCTTCAGGTTCGCGGTAGACAGAACCGCCGGCCGCGACAGCTTTCTTAACCGTTTCATTTACTTCCTCTCTGCTTTGTGCGTCCAGCGCGATCAATACTTCAGTAGACGTTTGTGCATCAGCAATTTTCTTTTTCGTAAACGTCTGAAAGAACGGTTCAATGATCAGCATGGCATAAATACAGCCGTCACTAATTACCATGCATGCCGCCTTTTCGTCTGTGAATTGTGGGTTGAATGAATAGCCAAGCCGGGAGAAGAACTCCATAGACTTCCTAAGGTCTTTTACGGGGAGATTGACGAAGATTTTGGTTACCATAACAAAAGCTTTTTGTTGAATAAAGATTCGAAGTATAAAAATGAGGTTACAAACGTAGTCTCAATTTCTAAATCCTTTAGGGTGGAAAAGCGACTTTTAGGACGGTGGTTTGCGACAAGATATTTCGATATATTTACTCTTAGATTTTCAAATAAGGGGGTAAAATGAAGCATGTATCTATTCTGGTTCCTAATGGAGCCGTGCTCGGTAGCATTGAAGGACCGCGACAAGTATTTATCGAGGCAAATAAATACCTGGAATTCACCGGAAGAGAGCCTGTGTTCGATGTCCAGTTCGTAGGCTTGCAGGCGAAAACACCAGCTGCTGGCGGCAAATATACCATCTATGCTGATGCATTGGTTAAAGAGCTCACCAGAACGGATTTGATCGTTATTCCGGCGCTTGACGGCGAGATGGAAAAACTGCTGGAGCAGAATCGGGACTTTATTCCGTGGATACAACAGCAATATGCAGAAGGCGCAGAAGTGGCTTCTCTTTGTGTAGGTGCTTTTCTGCTGGCAGCGACAGGATTAGTGGACGGCAAAAAGTGCGCGACGCACTGGATGGCGGCCAATGATTTTAAACGCTTGTTTCCCGCTGTGAACCTTGTGGACGATAAAGTGATAACAGATGAAGGCGGAATTTATTCCAGTGGTGGTGCCTTTTCATATTTGAATCTTATCCTTTACCTGATAGAGAAATTTGCGGGAAGGGATGTAGCGGTTTTTATGTCTAAGGCTTTTCAAATTGATATTGAAAGAAAGAGCCAGTCTCCTTTCAGGATATTTTCAGGACAGAAGGATCATGACGATCCCGTCATTCGCGACATACAGGACTTTATCGAGCAGAACTCGGGTGAGAAGATTTCTGTTGACCAACTGACGACTCAGTTTGCCGTTAGCCGTAGAAACCTCGAAAGACGGTTTAAGAAGGCAACGTATAACTCTGTGAACGAATACATTCAAAGAGTGAAGGTAGAGGCGGCAAAGATGAAACTTGAGTCTTCTCATGAAACTGTTTATGAAATCATGTATGCTGTGGGCTATAATGACAGCAAAGCGTTCCGCAGTACATTCAAGAAGATAACGGGGCTTTCGCCCGTTGCTTATC
>DATJDP010000093.1:0-7091 GCA_035497355.1 Flavipsychrobacter sp. | reverse complement strand
ATTATTGAGTACGATGTAGCCACTAATACACTTTCAAAGAAAGCCTCCTTAGATATATTTACCGGGTTTGAACCTTTCGGAGACCTTGTAGAAGGGATTCCGGGAAAGCTATTTGGAATGACTTCTGGCGGTGGTAACAGCAACTGGATGGGCACGGTAGTGGAGTTCGATTTTATCAATGATACTTTAACGAAAATCCTTGATTTAGATGGCACAACAGGAGGCCACCCTTATGGTTCCTTTATTAAAGCTTCGGACGGTAAATTGTATGGCATGACTGCTACTGGCGGTGGTTATAACAAGGGCACCATTGTTAGTTACGACCCAATCAGCAATACCTTCAATAAAGAGGCTGATTTTGATGGCATTGCCGGAGGTTCTCCCGGGCACGGAAAGTTTCTGGAAATTGACACAACAACAAGCGTCGCCACAACTATTATAACGAACGATAATTTTGCAGTTAGTATAGCAGAGGGTAATATATTAAACGTCAGATTCATAAATATGAAACCTGGCGACTATGCCGTAAAACTCTATAATGTATTGGGGCAAAATGTATTTACTGCGATTGTTCATCATACCGGAGGAACGGTGCTACACAAACTCGATACTCAAAACGTTCTCAAGACAAAAGGGATTTACCTTATAAGTCTGTCCGACGGAAGTGCTAGTTTAACAAAGACGATTTTTAGCGAATAAAACACTTATCGCACCTTTAAAGCACAGAGCAGTAAAAAGAACAGTTTACATCAACCTGGCTACTGCTCTTCTGTGTCCTGTCCTAGTTTGATACCATAATAATATAGGCCATTACTGCCGGGATAGAAGCCTGCAAACTGTGCGTTACCATCAATCTTTGCAAGAATCTGGTCCAGTTCTTCAGGCGTATTGACCGAGTAATTATTGACACTGAGTATCACAAAACCTTTGCGCATATTGGTTTGTTGGGCTATAATGCCATCATTAATATTTGTGACCGCTACTCCGTGGTCTATATTGAACTTCCTTTTGTCTGCCGCACTTAACGGTTGAAAACTCGCACCGAGCAAACCAGCAGTTTGCTGTCCCTTTTCTAAAATAGCGGTAGTGCCATTAATATTGGTTAGTTGAACGGTAGTGTGGTACGTTTTACCATTGCGCAGGTAAGACACGCTAATGTTATCGCCGGGACGGTAGCGCGCCACCTGCTCCTGCAGTTCTGTTTCTGTGCGCACTCCTATACCGTTTATGTCAGTGATAAAGTCACCAGCCTTGATACCTGCTTTTGCAGCGCCACCATTATTCCTCACGGCGGCTATATAAACACCAGGGTTTTTATCAATGCCGAGTTCTTCAATCTTCTGAGGGGTTAAACTATTGGGGTCAATGTATTCGATACCAAGGTAAGCACGCTGAAATGACCCGTATTTTAATAGATCATTTACGACCTTCTGAACGATATTGGAGGGAATAGCATAAGAATAACCCGCATAAGAACCCGTAGGCGATGCTATAGCAGAGTTAATACCTACAAGCTGCCCTTTCGTATTTACCAACGCTCCCCCACTGTTTCCGGGGTTAACGGCAGCATCCGTCTGTATGAACGACTCGATAGCGGACGCCGTTTTATTAATACCTATTGCCCGGCTTTTAGCACTAACAATACCTGCAGTCACAGTTGCATCAAGTGTTAGCGGATAGCCAACAGCCAGCACCCACTGACCCAGCTTTACATCGTCAGAATTGCCAAACTCCATATAAGGGAGGTTCTTTTGGTCTACTTTAAGCACTGCGATATCGGTGGAAGCATCTTTTGCAACGACATCTGCAACAGCTGTATATCGGTTGTTGAAGGTCACCGTTACTTTGGCAGCGTTGGAAACTACGTGGTAATTGGTTACAATGTATCCATCCGGAGAGATAACCACTCCTGACCCCGAGCCCATCTGTGGTGGGATATAATATTGTCTTGTTCCAAAAAGATCACCGAAGAAGTCATTGTCAAAACGTGCGGTTACTGTTCTACCCGCTGTTTGTGTTTTTATATGTACTACTGCCTGCACAGACGCGGCAGCTGCATTTTCGAAATCAGCGGGAGGCTGGCCTTTCACAAGGTCGGAGGTGCTAAAGCTTGCATAGTTGACCGGCAACTGTTGTTTTTGCTGAAGGAAGGGAAGCTCATGATCAAATTGTCCAGCCAGAAATAAGGTACCTATTGAAGTGAGTGCGGCTGTAATAACGACGGGAAAGAATTTAAACTTCATAGCAAAACTGTTGTTTAAAATATCATTCCGAAATTATTTATTCTACTTCTATGAAAGTGTTAAAACAAGCGATATGTATCTGTTAAATCGTCGTTAACCGATTATAAAACTGTCGTTAAGCGTCCCGATTGTTTTCCTCTTCTTTTGTTCGCTTTACATTTTTGTGTTGCCACCAAAGAAAACATGAATAAAATCAGACAATGGGAATGGGAAATCGGCGAAGAACGCCAATGGTTTCATATTAACCTTAGGGAACTATTTCAATACAAGGACCTCCTTGTTTCGCTCATTCGCAGAGAACTCCTTAGCAGCTACAGCCAAACAATCCTTGGCGTACTGTGGATTCTCATTCAGCCTATTCTGCTGACACTATTCTACCTGCTCGTTTTCGGAAACATCGTAAAGGTGCCTACAGGTGGCATTCCCCCTGTATTGTTCTACATGTCAGGCGCTATTATCTGGTCATTCTTCTCAGATACGCTGAATGGTACCATGTACAGCTTCGTAAAGAATGCTCACATCTTCAATAAAATTTACTTTCCCCGCCTGCTTGTTCCGTTTAGCCTGTTCTTTACCTATGCAATAAGAAACGGGGTGCAACTACTGCTGTTTTTTGTATTGATGTTTGTGTTCGGCGGCGGTAGTATGATTGTTTACCCCCTATTGGTTCTCATTCCTGTCCTGTTCCTGTTCTCCGGCCTGTTTGGCTTTGGCCTGGGCCTGGTGGTGAGTGCATATACAGCAAAATATAAAGACCTTGAGCAACTCGTTATGTTCCTCGTGCGGCTCTTCATGTTTGTAACCCCTGTTGTATATCCTGCAACCCTTATCTCCGCAAAGTATCAGACGCTTTTCTGGCTGAATCCACTGACACCAATTATAGAAACTTTCAGGGCCATCCTGTTTCAGCATGCACCTGTGCATGTAGCGGCCCTTGTTGTTGGCTTCGCAGTGGTGATGCTGGTTTTCATCCTATCACTGTTGCTCTTTAAACGTAAGGAGACAAAAATCATCGATAATATTTAAAAGGAGCGACAATGACAGAGACTGCACTAAAGGTGGAAAACATTTCGAAGAGATACCAGATCGGTGTTTACAATGCTACATCGCTGAAGTATGACATGGAGAAGGCGCTGCGTAGCAAAATTAAAGCGAATGCTGCTGAACAAGAAGCCAATCATATATGGGCACTGAAAGACGTAAGCTTTGAAATTGAAAAGGGCGAAGTGGTAGGCATCATCGGTAAGAATGGGTCGGGAAAGTCGACACTTTTAAAGATCATTTCAAGAATAACGAAACCTACAACCGGACTGATAAAAGGAAACGGGAAAATATCAAGCTTGCTGGAGGTAGGTACCGGCTTTCAGCCAGAGCTGACAGGCCGTGAAAACATCTATCTCAATGGGCTGATTCTCGGCATGAAGAAGAAGCAAATTGCTGGTGTATTTGATGAAATAGTCGCGTTTTCGGGAGTAGAGAAGTTTTTAGACACACCGGTAAAGAAATATTCAAGTGGTATGTATGTGCGGCTTGCCTTTGCTGTAGCAGCACACCTTACATCAGAAACGCTGATTATCGACGAAGCACTGTCTGTTGGGGATGCTGCCTTTCAGGAAAAATGTATGGCAAAGATGAAGGATATCTCTTCGCAGGAAGGCAAGACTGTTATAGTAGTTAGTCATCACCTTGGTGCTGTGCGTAGCATGTGCAAGCGTGCACTTTGGCTTAAGGAAGGATTGGTGGTGAGTGATGGCAAGGCAGATGAAGTGATTTCCACCTATATGAAAGAAGAAAAATTCATCTATCTCGCACAGGAGTACCACACTGCGGATTCCGCGCCGGGCAATGATCTTATACGAATAAAGCAGACCAAAGTAGAGAGCCGCTTCGAAGATGAACATAATACGATCTCTACGGAAACGCCTTTCAGTATTAAACTTTCATTCTGGAATCTGCATCAAGCTGAATTGTCTACTACCATCCGCATTCACGACATCAGCGGAACGTGCGTGCTGGAGTCCTGCTCCGAAAGTTTTTGTTACAGTCCGGGCATTGTAGAAGGGAGTTTCGAAATACCGGGCGGCTATCTAAAACCCGGATGCTATTATGTATCCTTCGATTTTATCACAAATAACATTGAAAAGACCTACTCCTTTGAAGTATGTCTCACTTTCGATATCAGAGAGAAAGGCCAGAAAAGCTACTGGCGCGAAAACAGACAGGGCTTTATTCGTCCTCAGGCTCCCTTTATCCTTAACCGTTTTAATGATCCAATAAATGTCGCAGTTTAGACCTTACACCATTAGCCACATTCAGTTAGCCTCAGTAAACAAAATTGACAATCCGAAGGGAAATGCCCTTTTGTATTTCTGGTGGAAAACCATTCCGCTTGGTCACGTTTGGGTAGATTCCAGGAACCGGTGGACAGACAGCATCTTAAAAAAGAAGATAGCTGACAGCATTTTTACTGCAGCCCGCTACTACATCGGCGGTAACGCCAACGAAGTTTATCGTCGTATATCTTCCTACGTCAATCACGACCGCTTTAGTGCACTCGCCGGCTGTCTGGAACGTCATTTATCAACCTATCTGTTTCGTGGTTCGCCACAGCACAAGGCCACCCCTATCTCCGTGGTGATCTGCACCAGGAACCGTCCGCACCAAATAGAAACCTGCATTCAGTCACTGCTGGAATCATCGGACAAAAACTTTGAGCTGATCGTAGTAGACAACAATCCGGACAATGATCTTACTAATAAGGTCGTATCTAAATATGCTGGTGTACGATATATTCTCGAGCCAAGAAAAGGACTTGATATCGCAAGAAATACAGGTGCCCAAAACGCATCATATTCTATCGTCGCTTATACAGATGATGATGTAGTGATCGATAAGGACTGGGTGAGGAATATAAAGTGTTGCTTCAGGAATCCGAAAACAATGGCCGTTACCGGACTGGTAATGCCTGTAGTCTTAAATGAATGGTCGCAGTATGTTTTTGAAAGACATTGGGGATTTAATAAAGGATATAAGCCCACCACCTTCGATCGGAACTTTTTCAATAAACATCGCAGTGTAGGCGTGCCGGTATGGGACATAGGTGCAGGAGCTAATATGGCATTTCGTAAAGAAGTATTTGATCTTGTCGGACTCTTTGATGAGCGACTCGACGTGGGGGCTGCAGGCTGCAGCGGAGACTCAGAATTCTGGTATCGGATCCTGGCAGAAGGATGGCATTGCGAGTATCATCCTCAACTGGTGGCCTATCACCAGCACAGAGAAAGCACGGAAGCCCTATATAGTCAGATATTCAACTATATGCGCGGACAAGTAGCGTCTGTAATGGTACAATATGAAAATTACGGTCATAGTGGCGACTTGAAGAGAGTTACGAAATTATTGCCAAGGTATTATAGCCGCCGCATATGGAATGTAATTCGCTGCTTGCATCACGGCATCAGCGATCGGAATAAGACATTAATCACAGAAATAAAAGGCTGCATTTCAGGTTATAAATTTTACAAGAAAGTGCAAGCCCCGCAGCCTATTCAGGCAAAAGCACTCAAACCATCGAACCATTTAAACAAAATATCATCACACCATGAACTTAGAACGTACACCATCCCGGCCGCCTAAAATTGCACCATTACCTGCAGGTACCGAACGACCACTTTTCTCGGTAATGATACCTACTTACAACTGTACACAATACCTGATAAGGACTATCAAAAGCGTATTGCAGCAGGATATGGGCGAAGATCTTATGCAGATTGAAGTAATTGACGACTATAGTACTGATGCAGATGTAGAAGGCATTGTAAATGCTATAGGAAATGGCCGGGTAATGTATTACCGCCAGGCACAAAATGTAGGAAGCCTCCGCAATTTCGAAACCTGTATCAATCGGGCGACAGGCGAATATGTACATATTCTTCATGGCGACGATATGGTGCATAATGGGTTTTATAAAGAAATAGAAGATCTGTTCAGAACTTTCCCGAGGATTGGTGCTGCATTCACAGATTTCTATTATATGAATGAAGGCGATGCATATATTAAGAAGGACGCAAAACTACTGCACGAGCCAGGCATATTACAGGATTGGAACCTGTACATTGCCAGCAAACAAAGAGTTCAGCCTCCTGCCATGGTAGTAAAGCGCAGTGTTTATGAGCATCTGGGCAGTTTTTATGCAGTACATTATGGCGAGGATTGGGAAATGTGGAATCGCATTGCGGCAAATTACGACGTAGCGCATTCTCCAAAAATGCTGGCATCTTATCGGGTACACGAAAACAATATAAGTACTCATTCATTGCTTTCGGGTAAGAATATAAAGGATATAAAGACTGTTATCGATATCATCCAGCAGTACCTTCCTGACGGAGAAAAGAAAAGAATTGGCCGGGAAGCAAAAAGGAACTTTGCCAACTACTACTGCAAAGCGGCACATCGCATGTATAGCGATTTTTATAACCAGAAAGCTGCGTTGGTACAGGCTAACGAATCTCTAAAGCTGAGCTTCAACAGGACCACTATGATGGCTGCGATCAAGCTCTATTCGAAAATAGCCATCGGGCATAACAGGAAAAGGAATGTGTATGAGCCGTATGTAACTCAAAGGAGATTGTCGGAAGGGCTGCTAAAAGGGCTAAATGGAGTGAAGCCATGGAACGTTATTAGTGATTAACGAAGTCCATAATCCGGGGGCTCAACAACCTTGATCCGGGATGCTCAATGTTCGGGTTAATGGACATTTGTGGTGATAAAATCCGTTTTAATCCCTTCCAGGCTTAGCTTTGGGCAAATGAAAGGCTTTGAATAAAAAAACTGCTTTTACTGTAATAG
>DATJDP010000092.1:0-4918 GCA_035497355.1 Flavipsychrobacter sp. | reverse complement strand
GCAGCAAGTGCAAAGACAACAGGTAGAAAGACAACAGCAAGTGCAGCGCCAACAACAAATGCAAGTAGAGCGCCAGCAGCAGCAACGTCAACAAGTAGAGCGCCAGCAGCAACCACGTCAGCAAATGGAGCGTCCACAAAGAGAATGGCGTCGCCCTGAGCCGCAAATGCAACGTCAGGAAAACCGCATCGAGCGTCAGCCGCAGCAACAGCAACGCACAAGTCCTGATCGCGGTCATTTTGGAAGAGGCAGATAATAAAAATGTTTGGTTTAGTAATGGTTATTGAAAGAAGGCTGTACCGGAAAGGTGCAGCTTTTTTTTATCTCCATTCCTGGTTTCAGCCAATGCCAGCCTAATAGAGAGTATTATATACGTGCCGACCGAGAGTTGCAGAGTTTATCACTCCCGGCAATCTTAGCACAAAAAAATCCCCGTAATTTGCAGACAATGAATTTCTTTAAAAATGCGGTACAAAAGCGCCCTACTCTATTCAAAAGGCTGAACGCTCCCTATCGCGTCGTTTTTATTGATGATGAATCTCTTGAAGAAGTGGCAAGCTTCAATCTTACAAAGAGCAAAATGTATATGTTATTCAGTACTTTGTTCGTCCTTACCGTTACAATCACCGTTATTATTCTTTTGTTCACACCGCTTAAATATTACATTCCTGGATATGGCAATGATAAAACGCACTCCGAAATAGTAAAACTGAAAAGGAATATCGATTCTCTTGCGGATCTTGTAAATGCACAGCAAGCCTATGCGAAAGATATCAGGAAGGTGATAGGAGGCGATTTTAATGGGTTGAAAGACACCACAATGCTGGACATGAATAAGGTGAACAGAGATGCCATGAAGAACATCTTGCCGCCGGCAGCAGTTATTAAACAACAGGCGATACAATCTGTGCGAAAAGAACAGAAGAAAAACAGCGGAAAGAATGAGTGACGAGATAAATAAGTTTAATAATTCCATGCATTATGCAGGACTGGCCACTCAATGGATGGTCTTGTTACTGGTGGCTGTATGGCTGGGTTATAAATTAGACTACAAATGGATAGGATGGAACTTTCCTTTATTTTTGATCCTCCTTCCGCTGATCGCCCTTGGGTATTCACTATGGCAGGTTGTAAGAGAATTTAATAAGCCTCAGGACTCCGGAAATAAAAAGAACAAGGATATTTGAAATGAAAAAAACCTTTATCGGCGCGAGCATTGCCATCTTCATCTTTTTAAGTATTGTATTCTATCTATTAAAGAGCTATGCACCCTCCTATCGTTTCAATGTATTAATGGGAGCTAATGCCATTATGTTGCTGCTTTCCTTTATTTCGTTTTTCATAGTGAGAAAGAGTATCAGCGGAAGACCGGAAGCTTTTGTAAGAGGAGTGTATGGTGCTACGTTCTTAAAACTAATGGTGTGTATGGCCTCTATAATGATCTATGCACTGCTCAACAAGAAAGACATTCACAAGCCGACGTTGTTTATACTTTTCGGAATTTACGCAGTATATACCGCTATGGAAACGTGGTTGCTCAGCAGACAGGCAAGGGAGGTAAAATGATATGAAGAAACAGGAAACAACGATCTACTTGCTGCAAAGATTCATTCCTAAAGGTGCGTTTGACCTCATTGCGCCTTATTTTCAAAATCATACAATCCACCTTACGCTTACGCACGAACGCAAAACCGTTTTAGGTGATTATCGTAATCCTACAAAAGACCACCCCTATCACCGGATCAGCGTAAACGTGAACCTGAATCCATACAGTTTTCTCATCACGCTTCTTCATGAAATTGCTCACCTGCTTGTATATGTACATTTCAAACACCAGGTATCGCCACATGGAAAGGAGTGGAAAACGCAATTTCGCCACATTATGATCTCTTTTATCGGTAAGGGTTTTTTCCCTAAGGATGTTGAAAAGGCCTTACTGGCGTACCTGCACAACCCTGCTGCAAGCACCTGCACAGACGCAAATCTTTACAAAGCGCTTTACCGTTATGATGAACAACGGCCAGGACATAAGCTGATTGATGACATGGAACCAGGCCATTGGTTTATGACTGAAGATGAAAGAATCTTTGAAATCCTCGAGCACATGCGCACCCGCAGCAAATGCCGTGACCTCGGCAACGGTAAAACCTATTTTTTTCAGGGTATAGTAGAGGTAAAACAGATAAGAAGGGACAAAAGAAGGATAGCTTAGGACATCCTTAAGAGCCGGTGAGGCGCGCAACATTTTTAGGAAATGAGTCCGAATCCTTCCATTGGCCGTTTTTCATTCTAAGGTATCCCCCTGATTTTCACCCATATTTTAACTACTTAAATACAGCAACCCCCACCATATTCACTAAATTTGCTTTCTTCAAAATCCAAAAGTATTTTCAAAAATGAATTTTAAACAATCACTTTTTACAGGTGTGGCTTGTGTGGCATTTGCCGGCTCCGTACTTGCGGGTGACAAAACTGAAAGCGCCTCAAAGGCCGACAGCAAAAAATTGTTAGACCCCGCTAATATGGATTTATCCGTTCGTCCGGGTGATAATTTCTTTTACTATGCGAATGGTGCATGGCTGAAAAAAAATGCTATTCCTGCGAGTGAAACCCGCTGGGGGAGCTTTAATGAACTACAGGAAAATAACTATAAAGCGCTTCATGACTTGCTGGAAGAAGCAGCAAGCGACGAAGGTGCTGAACACAATTCAATAACCTGGAAAGTAGGTGCTTTCTTCCGCAGCGGCATGGATAGCGAAGCGATTAACTCAGCAGGCTTAAAACCGCTGCAATCGAGCATTAATCGCATTAACGAGATAAAAGACGTTTCTGGCTTACCAAGGAAATTGCTTACGAGCAAACACAAGGTATTGCGCCGCTATTTTCTTTTTACGTTGCTCCGGACGACAAAAATGTAACGGTAATGATACCTCAGCTCTTCCAGGGTGGACTAGGTATGCCAGATCGCGACTACTACTTTAAAGAAGATGCAAGAACACAGAAGATCCGGCAGGCTTACAGACGTTATCTGGTTGATATGCTTACCCTGATGCGGGAAAAACAACCGGAAAAAGCTGCAGAAGGTATTTTTCACCTCGAGACGAAACTTGCCAAAGCTTCCATGACCAGAGTAGAAATGAGAGATCCTTATAAACTGTATAATAAGTTTCCTCTTCCAGCTTTCTCTGATAAGACATCAGGCATCGATTGGACAAAAATGTTCCAAATGATGAATGTAAAAGGACAAAAGGAAGTGATCGTAGGTCAGCCGGAATTCTTTCAGGTAGTTGCTGCAGAACTGAAAGAAACTCCAATTGAAACATGGAAAGACTACCTCAAGTTTCATCTTGCAAACGACATGGCTCCTTACCTGAGCGAAAAGTTTGACGAAATGCGCTTTAACTTCTATGGCAAAACAGTTCGCGGACAACAGGAACAAAAGCCAAGATGGAAGAGAGTATTAGGAGTGGTAGATGGTTCCGTAGGAGAGCTACTGGGACAGATGTATGTAGAAAGAAACTTTAAACCGGAAGCAAAAGAGCGGATGCTCGCGCTGGTAAACAACCTTCAGGAGACTTATGCCAGCCGCATCAAACGCCTCGACTGGATGAGCGATGCTACAAAAACCAAAGCTCTTGGAAAGCTTAACTCTTTTATGAAGAAGATAGGCTACCCTGACAAATGGAAGAACTACTCTGAGCTTCAGATAGTAGACAATGATTATGTAGCCAATATCCTTGCTGCTTCCGCTTTCGAGTACAACTACAACATCAGTAAACTTGGAAGACCTGTTGACAGGACTGAATGGGGAATGACGCCTCCTACTGTTAATGCATATTACAATCCGGCATTTAATGAAATCGTATTCCCTGCAGGTATTCTTCAATATCCTTTCTTTGAATTTAGCGCTGATGATGCTGTGAACTATGGCGGCATTGGTGCTGTAATCGGCCATGAAATGACCCATGGTTTTGATGATCAGGGCCGCCAGTATGATGCAGAAGGCAATCTTAAAGACTGGTGGACAGCAGACGATGCAAAGAAGTTCGAAGCAAAAACAAATGTGGTTGTGAAGCAATTCGATTCATATACAGTACTTGATACCGTTCATCTAAACGGCGAACTGACTCTTGGGGAAAACCTTGCAGACCTGGGCGGACTTGCCATTGCTTATGAAGCATTCCACAAGACAAAGCAAGCTAACAGCCAGGAAAAAATCGATGGCTTTACGCCTGATCAGCGCTTCTTCCTTAGCTGGGCGCAAGTCTGGAGAGCTAATACTCGTCCTGAAGAGCTCCAGGCCCGTATAGTTACGGATCCACACTCTCCTTCTATGTGGCGTTGTAACGGGCCGTTGAGTAATATGCCAGAATTCTATTCAGCTTTCAACGTGAAACCAGGCGATAAAATGTATCGTCCGGCAAATGAGAGAGCAAAAGTTTGGTAGTACATCCTTTATTACATTGAAAAATCCCGGCAAGTATTGTCGGGATTTTTCTTTTTCTTCACCATTCGCCCCCCTTTGTTTTAATAGATTTGCGAAATGAAAACCTGGGTGCTTTTTGTTGTCTTGCTCTTGTCTTCTTTTGTTCCTAAAGCTCAAAAAAAGCAAAAGATCAATGAAGATATTTTAGTGAGGCAGCTTTCTCCTAAAGTCTATCTGCATATTTCTACGCTTAAAAGCCAGGACTTTGGAAATGTGCTGTGCAACGGACTAATTTATATAAGCAATCATGAAGCGGTAATCATCGATACGCCTCCCGATACCGCTCAAACAGTCGCCCTACTCGATTGGTTGACGCAGCAGTTTCCGGGCACTAAGATCAAAGCTGTGATTGTTACGCACTTCCACTCGGACTGCCTGGGAGGTCTGCCTGTGTTTCACGAAAGAGGAATTCTATCATACGGTTACCAACTT
>DATJDP010000091.1:0-27359 GCA_035497355.1 Flavipsychrobacter sp. | reverse complement strand
TATTTCTGAAGAAGATTTTATAAAAGAGCTACAGGCCAACATCGAAAAATGCTGGATCAAGTGATACAGTTTTTTAATATTCCTATTGACTATGATTTGGATCTAATGCATGAAAATCAAAATTTATTTCAGATAACTTCGGATGTGATCACAAACATGAAAGTGGTACTTGATAACTTTAATCCTAAATATATATTGGTACACGGTGATACCACTACTTCTACAGCATCTGCGCTCGCAGGGTTCTATTCAGGTGCCATTGTGGCTCACGTTGAGGCGGGTCTGCGAACAAATAACAAACAATCTCCATTTCCGGAGGAAATGAATCGTCAGTTAACAGGGCGAATCGCTAATATCCATTTTGCCCCAACGGCAAGCGCAAGACAACACCTTTTGAATGAAGGAATATCTGAACAAAATATCTTTGTAACAGGCAATACCGTTATTGATGCTTTAAAAATGACTCTAAATAAACTAGAAAACTACACAGATAAGGAAATAGAGTTTTTGAAAAACCTTATCGATTCTTCTAAGAAAATTATTTTAATAACAGGCCATCGCCGAGAGAACTTCGGACAGGGTTTTTTAAATATCTGCAAGGCGTTAAAAACAATAGCGCTTGAAAAAGATGTGCACCTAATTTATCCGGTGCATTTGAATCCAAACGTAAAAAAACCCGTTTACGAGATTCTAAATGGAATTGAGAATATTTCATTGATTGAGCCGTTGGGATATCCGGCCTTTGTATGGTTGATGAAGAAAAGCTATTTGATAGTTACGGATAGCGGTGGTGTTCAGGAAGAAGCCCCGAGTTTAGGTAAACCCGTATTAGTGCTAAGAGAAACGACAGAACGTCCCGAAGCTCTAGAAGCAGGTACTATTAAATTGGTCGGTACAGCGGAAAACACAATCGTAAAAGAAATAATGCTTCTTTTAAAGGATGAAAATATCTATAGCCAAATGATAAGCGCCCAAAATCCCTATGGAGACGGTAAAGCCAGTGAACGGATTTGTAGCGTTTTGCTAGCGAAAACAGAAAGGCAATGAATACCCCTACCGTCTTATTTCTTGCAAAGTATCCTGACAGTCAGTCTATCAAAGAAGGTATGTCTCAAAGGATTCATGCCGTAGATAAACACTTTTCTAGCTTCAGTAGAGCTTATTTGTCAGTATCTTTTTTAAAAAACTGGAAAAGGAAAGTAGAAAATAGAGGCACAAATATTACTCAATACGAATGCAATTTCTTTTTTCACTTCTTTTTTTTATTAAGTTTTTGGAGAAAGTCAAAACTGATCTATTACCATTCTATCTATAATGTTCCAGCAACATTATGCTTTTTGTTTTTTAATAGTCGATATACGAAAGTCGTCTGGGATGTCCATGGGGCGGTTCCTGAAGAACAAAAAATGTCGGGATTTAATATCAAATCTACTGTGTACAACTTTGTCGAACGGTGCATATTCCGGAGTGCAGACTTAATCATCGTAGTAACAGACGCCTTAAAAGTGCATTTACTTGAAAAACATAAAAGAACCAAGGCGGATTTTTTTCTTTACCCAATTCTTTCCAACCAATTAAAATTCAGGAATTCAAATAATGTATGTTCCAAAAAAACAGAGAAACTAACAGTAATTTATAGCGGTAATACTCAAGTTTGGCAGAACGTCAATCTTATGCTAAAGGTTATAAAGCAACATTTTTCAAATGAAATCAACTACTATCTTTTAACCGGGGAGCCGGAAAGCATGAAACTCGCGCTCAAAGAAGCCGAACTTGCAAATGAAGCCAATATTTTCGTTTTGTCCGTTGATCCCTCAGAATTAGAACACTATTACAGGAAAGCTCATTATGGTTTTGTACTAAGAGATGATATGGTTGTAAACAACGTTGCCTGCCCAACAAAGCTTGTAGAATACATGCACTACGGAATTATTCCCATTGTGAAATCGGAAAGGATAGGAGATTTCAAAAAATTCGGCTACGAATACATAAGTTATAAAGACTTTTCAATGCAGTTACCGATTCAGAAAAGTTCTGTCAATCAAAAAATTATTGACCGCTTAATTAAGCAAAACGAAAAGGTCGATCTTTCTATTCTTATTAATTTTCTTTGAAATTGATAAGAAATACTCAAAGTGCACAGCTTTTTCTGTCTGCACTTCACCGCTTAAAGGAAGCTCCGTATAATTAAAACTTCTAAGATGGTTAAATTCCCTGTCTTACGAATTGTTTACGACAAACTACTCCGTCAACCTCATCAATAGTTCATCGCTGATCTTTACAACGTCTGCAAGAGCGCAGAACTTTGATTCCTTTCAAAAAAGGCCTACTTGCTCGTCAATCCAACCATATTCCGGATGTAAAGCCCGCTTCCCCGTCAATTTTTTGACTATTCTAGTTGAAAAATCTTCATATAGATCTGAATGTTAGAATTGCATACCCCTGAATAACATTGTAAGTGTTGCCAGCGAAAACTTTTGTTGGAAATTATTACTGATAATCAACCAGTTACAAAAGAACAGTAAAAAATCTTAATGATTTTTTTGGCAGAAATAGGCCTGACATCTACCTTTGCATTCCTTTAAAAAATTATCCACATAGTGTTGCGCCTCACACAACTAAATGTGGATCTACAGTAAAAGTGTAAAACATTAATACAAGAAATGAGACACCTTAGTTTTAAAACACAGTCGGCAAACGAAAAGATCGTAACGCGCGATTGGTACCTGGTAGATGCTACCAACCAAACACTGGGTCGTATGACTTCGAAGATTGCAACCGTTCTTCGTGGCAAGCATAAAGCTTATTATACACCACACTTCGATTGCGGCGATTATGTAATCGTCGTTAACTCAGGTAAAGTTGTTTTTACCGGCAACAAACTGGAAGACAAAGAATACCTTACTTACTCAGGCTACCCTGGTGGTCAGAAGTCTGCTACTGCAAAGATCATGATGAGCACACGTCCTAATGTGGTGATTGAGCGTGCAGTAAAGGGTATGCTTCCTAAGAACCGCCTTGGCCGTGCGATGTACAAAAAATTGTTTGTGTATGAAGGTGCAGAGCATCCTCACAAAGCACAACAGCCTAAAGAATTTAAATTCTAAATCTCCAATTTTTAAATTCCAATCCCGATAAACTATCGGGACCAAACAAGATAATAAATGGAAAAGCAAAAAAACGCCGTTGGTCGCCGTAAAGAAGCTGTAGCTCGGGTATATATGAGCAAAGGCGCCGGCAATATCACGGTTAATGGAAAAGAGTACAAAAACTACTTTCCGCTGATGTACCTGCAAAACCAGGTAGAGTTGCCATTGAAAACAATTGATTCGCTTAGCGCTTTTGATGTAGTGGTAAATGTAGCAGGTGGCGGTCCTAAAGGTCAGGCGGAAGCAATAAAAATGGGTATTGCACGTACCCTGTGTGAATTCAATCCGGAATATCGTCCTGCCTTGAAAAAAGAAGGACTGATGACCCGTGACCCACGTTCTGTAGAGCGTAAGAAATTTGGTAAGCGCAAAGCTCGTCGTAGCTTCCAGTTCTCAAAACGTTAATCGCTGGTACTCTTATATTTTTAACCGACTTCAAAAAAATTATAATGGAAGAAAATAAAAGCCTACACCAGCAGTTACTTGAAGCTGGTGTGCATTTTGGTCACCTGAAGAAGAAGTGGAATCCAAAGATGCTCCCTTACATCTTTGCCGAAAAGAATGGTATCCACATCATTGACCTCAATAAAACAATTGAAGGACTTGATGAAGCTGCTGCTGCATTGAAATCTATCGCAAAAAGCGGTAAGAAGATCATGTTCGTGGCTACTAAGAAGCAGGCAAAAGAAATTGTAGCAGAAGCTGCTGCTAAAGTGAACATGCCTTTCGTTACCGAGCGCTGGCTGGGTGGTATGCTTACCAACTTCCAAACTATCCGCAAGAGTGTGAAGAAGATGCAGAGCATCGAAAAAATGCTTGCTGATGGCACTTTAGATAGCGTTACCAAAAAGGAACGGCTGACACTGAGCCGCAGCAAGGAAAAGATGGAGAAAGTGCTGGGTGGTATCTCTAACATGAGCCGCACTCCGGTTGCATTGTTTATAGTAGATATCAGCCACGAACATATCGCACTGGCAGAAGCAAAGCGTCTTGGCATTAGTACTTTCGCTATGGTAGATACCAACAGCGATCCTAGTAAAGTTGACTTCGCTATTCCTTCCAATGATGATGCGACTAAGTCTATTTCCATCATTACCAACTACCTCACCGCTGCCATTATGGAAGGTCTGCAGGAGCGTAGTGAAGTAAAAGAGGAAGAAACACCTGAAGAAACTACTGAAAGACTTCGTGGACTCGATATTGACGAAGAGGGTGATAAAGAGAAAGGCGAGCGTCGTGGACGTGGAGCCGGAGCTGGTCGTCAGGGCGGTGCAAACCGTGGTGGCGGTGGTGCTGGCGGACGTCAGGGTGGTGGTACCCGTGGCGGCGGAGCACGTACAGGTGCAGGCGCCGGAAAGCGTTAATGCTTTACACACATAATTATACAAATGTTCAAAGCCCCGGAATTCGGGGCTTTGTCTTTTACTTTGGCGAAGTAATGAGTTGAGTTATACGTTACTACAGAGAGACCCTGCTTTGATTTTTTCCTCACCTCGTACGGTAAGACAGTCTCTTTGCGAAGCAGGTGCCACGGCGAAAGGCTTTTTAAAAGATCTATACATCTCCGGCAGGTGCTACAATCGCCGAAAGCCGCCTTTCCTTCAAATTTGTCTCTTTCGCCATAAATTCCGAATTTTGCACCTCAATTTCAAAACTTATAAAATAAAAGGAAATAAAATGAGCGTAACAATATCCGCATCAGAGATCAACAAGCTGCGCCAGCAAACAGGTGCCGGTATGATGGACTGCCGCAAAGCCTTAACTGAAACAAACGGTGATTTCGAAGCTGCGATTGACTGGCTGCGCAAACAAGGCCAGAAGGTTGCTGCTAAACGTAGTGACCGTGAAGCGAAAGAAGGTGTTGTTATTGCAAAAACTTCTGCTGACAAGAAAACAGGTTTTATCGTTTGCGTAAGCTGCGAAACAGACTTCGTTTCTAAAAATGCTGATTTCGTTGCCTTCACTCAAAGCATTGCTGATGCTGCAGTAAGCAATAATGTGAAATCTGCTGAAGAACTGAATGAGATTTCTATAAATGGATCTAAGGTTTCAGACCTTATTAACGATAAACTGGCCGCCATCGGTGAAAAGATCGGTATCGTAGCTTTCGAAAGAATAGAAGCTCCATATGTAGCGGCGTATATCCACGGTGCTAACCGTATCGGTGTACTGGTAGGTATGAACAAAGAAGCAGAGGAAGCAGGTAAGGACGTGGCCATGCAAATTGCAGCTATGAACCCTGTAGCACTGAATGCTGACAGCGTGGCTCCGGAAGTGATTGAAAGAGAGCGTGCTATCGTTATGGAGACTATGCAAAACGATCCTAAGATGGCAGGCAAGCCACAAGATATGATCGCTAAGATCGCTGAAGGTAAGATTGGTGCGTTCTTCAAAGAAAACACATTGCTGGCTCAGCCTTTCGTGAAGGATGCTGGTAAATCAGTGGGCGACTACCTGAAGACTGCAGATGATGTAACCGTTACAGAATTTAAGCGTGTTGCAATAGGATAGTTAAATAGGTTATTTGAATAAAAAATGGGGCTTATAATAGCCCCATTTCTATTTGGTTCTTCCAAGATAAAGAGCGCTCTCAACGCTGATGCGGGCGTCCCTAAAACGTACTGCTATCATATTCCCCGCTTCTCGGTCCGGAATCTAGTTTGGAAATTCTACCATTTTCCGCTCCTGCTTCAAAACTGTCCATCTTTAAGCGGCGATATTCTTCCATAAATGCTCTCAATTCAAGCCGGTCGCCCTCGTGTAAGCCTGAATCATCTGTCATCTGATTTTCAAGTGCAATAAGCCGCCCGTTCTCATCGGGCAGATGCTGTTGCAGTAGGTCGTCAGCCCTTCTTTTGTATTCTTCGAACAGTCGCTTTATGTCTGCAGTTGCCATATTATAGCCGCTCTCAAAACCATACCATCACGTAGGAAAATTCCAGGGCGGAAATTCAAGAGCGGAAATACCAAATAGGAAAAATACCAAATTCCAAATTCACAAAATCTCAAATCCGAAATCCCAATTCCCAATTCCCAAATCCCTCATTCCTTCGTACCTTCATATTCCTGCCAATTTCTTACTATGAGTTTTAATGAAACCCTTTTCCTTTCCAGATATAACAAGCTGAATGCTAAGCAAAAGGAGGCTGTTGATACGATCTACGGACCGGTTATGGTCATTGCCGGCCCGGGAACGGGAAAAACGGAAGTCCTCGCCATGCGGATTGCTAATCTGCTGCGGAGCGATGCCCAGGTAAAGCCCCATGAGATCCTTTGCCTCACCTTTACCGATGAGGGAGCTATTGCCATGCGGAAGCGGCTTTTGCTGATCATCGGCGAAGATGCGCATAAGGTTCATATTTATACGTTCCATGGGTTTTGCAATACCATCATTCAGTCCAACCCTGAGTACTTCGGACTTCGCGACCTGATGCCTATATCAGACCTCGAAAGGATGAACCTTATCTATGAGATCATTAAAGAACTACCGGAAGGACACGCCCTAAGGAGATTGAAAGGCGATTTGTTTTACGATGCCAAAAACCTCGCGTCGCTCTTCGATATAATGAAGTCGGAAGGCTGGACTCCCGAAAAGATCTGTGCCGAAATAGACTGGTGTATTGACGACTATCCTAACCGCGAAAAATATATTTATAAAAGAGCGAACAGCAAGAAAAACATTAAGGCTGGCGACCTGAAGGCCGCAGACATAAAAAAGGACTGCGAAAAGCTGGAAAGAACCCGTGCGGCAGCCTTTCTGTTTGATGAATACCAACAGCGGATGCAGCAAATCGGCCGTTACGACTTCAACGACATGATTCTCTGGGTACTGAGGGCGTTTAAGGAACGGCCTGAGTTTTTACAGAGACAACAGGAGCGTTTTCAATATATCCTTGCAGACGAGTTTCAGGATACGAGCGGCGCACAAAACGAGCTGCTCACTATGCTCGCCGACTATTGGGAAGACCCAAACCTCTTTATTGTAGGGGACGACGACCAGTCCATTTTTGAGTTCCAGGGCGCGCGCATCCAGAATATTATAGACTTCTATAGTCGCTACGAGAAAGCTATAAAAGTCATTGTGCTAAAAGAGAATTATCGCTCTTCCCAATTCATTCTCGACGCCTCCACCGCCTCCATAAAGAACAATAAACAACGGCTAATCAATCAATTGACCGCACTTGAGCTGGATAAAAACATCCTTTCGTCTAACGAGCGGTTTAAAACAGAGTCTTTTTCTCCGCCGGTTATACGCACTTATTACAACCAGCTTCATGAAGAGGCAGGCATTGTGGCCCAGATAGAAGCATTGCAACAGCAGGGGATACCGCTAAGCGAGGTTGCAGTGCTATATGCACAGCACAAACAGGCTAACAATATCATTGCCCTGCTGGAAAGGAAAAATATTCCCTACTGGGTGAAGCGTCCGGTAAATATTCTGGATCTGCCGTTGGTAACTCAACTGCTGGATGTGTTCCGGTATGTGACCACAGAACTAAAGGCCTCCTTTAGCGGAGAAGACCTTTTGTTCCGGCTCATGCATGCTCCTTTCTTTGGCATTCATTCCATAGATATCGCCACGCTAAGCATCTATCTGCAGTCGAAAGACAAAAAGTACCATCACTGGCGTCACCTTCTGCTTGACTCTTTACTGCTGGAAACGCTGGATCTGGCTAATGCCCCGGCCCTGTACAGGCTTGGGCAGAATCTGGAGGCATGGCTAAGGGATATGCAAACGCTCACCCTTCCTATGTTGCTGGAAAGAATCTTGTACGATAGCAGTATTGTCGGGTACCTGTTAAAGGGCAATAATTCTGTCTGGGATATGCAGGTGCTGAACGCATTTTTCGATTTTATCAAAGAAGAAGCAGGGAAAAACCCACGAATGACCTCCCAGCACCTGCTGGATATGGCAGACCAGATGATGCAGGAAAAAATATCCATTCCCATTCAGAAAGTGGTGAAGCAGGAGAACGGTGTTCGCTTCTACACTGCCTTTAGCGCCAAAGGACATGAATTTGAACACGTTTTCATTACCGGCGGAACTAAAAACTTCTGGGAGAGCAAAAGCGGCGGCAACAGAGGCTTTGTACTTCCTGATTCCCTCGTTAAGCTGCTGCCTTCTGATGAGGAGAATAAGAATACAGAGGAGGTGGCCCGAAGGCTGTTTTATGTAGCCATGACAAGGGCAAAAAAGCATCTGGTCATTTCTTATGCGCAAAAAGATAATAAAGAAAAAGACCTGGAAGCTTCCTGCTTTATAGATGAGATCACGCCACTTACACAACAGGAGACGCTCGCACTTGAGAACGATACCATCGTTAATCATCTGGCCGCGTCTTTCCTTCCTCCTTCGAATGTAAAGATAGAGCTTGCGAAAAAGGAGCTTATCAGCAAGCGGCTGGAGCAGTTTGGACTTAGCGTATCGGCTATGAATAAGTACCTGAAGTGCCCGGTCTCTTTCTATTATGAATATATACTTCGCGTGCCTGAAGCGAAATCCGATGCGCTTTCCTTTGGTATCGCCGTGCACTACGCCCTCGAACAACTTTTCAAGAAAATGAACAGCCATCCGGAAAAAGCGTTCCCTTCACTCGATGAAGTGCTTGGCTCTTTCCGCTTTATGATGCGCAGGGAAGAAGGTTCCTTTACTCAATTGCAGTTCGTGAGAAGAATGGAACTGGGAACAAAGATCCTTAGTGAATATTATCAGCATTACCTGCATACATTCAATAAGGTAACCATATCGGAGTATAATATTTCTAACGTATCGGTAAACGGGGTGCCTATTAAAGGAAAGCTGGACAAAATAGAGTTTGATGGTAAGAATTGCACCGTTGTAGATTACAAGACCGGCAATCCGGATTATGCATCGCGCAAAGAACTACTGGCCCCGAATGAAGGCAATGAGAATGGTGGTGACTACTGGCGGCAAATGGTGTTTTATAAGTTGCTGCTTGAGAACTTCCCTGCTGCCAAAGACTGGAGAGTGACGGCTGGTGTGTTTGATTTTATCGAAAAGAATGCGAACGACGAGTTTGTAAGATTTACGGTTCCTATTGCAGAAAATGACGTAACTACCGTAAAACAGCAGATCAAGGACGTTTATAACAGAATAATGAACCACGAATTTGAGGAGGGCTGTAATAAAGAGGACTGTCGCTGGTGTAACTTCTCGAAGCAATATGAGCTTACTAAAGCAGACGCAGCCACAGAGATTGAAGATGTTGAATTGTAAACAGAACCTTATTTATCGGAAGATTTCATAGAGAATACACCATATTAGACGTAATGTCAATAAGGCAAAATGCATAGGAAAGCCGAAAGTACAATGAGCGAATACCATTTGGCCTTGCTTAAGAGCTATGATAACGAGGTTGTTCTTGTATGCTCATCGGTTTTGGTTGCCAATATCCGGGCAAAAAGAAAGCCGGCTTAAATAAGCACGGCTTTCACATCACCAAAACAAACACAACACTCTATATCGAACCACTATGGTATAACATGCAAATGCAATGCCAGTTTTGGCGGTATTAATCAAAGAATTGTAACGGTTGACTGCAATAAAAAAAACTCCTGTAAACAGGAGTTCCAATTATATCGAATTGCTATGCGTTTAAGCTTCCGGCTCTGGGGCTGGGGCTGGCTGCTTTTTTTCCTGGTCTTTTCTGGTCTTTTTCGTCTTAAGCTCCTCTAGCTGCACCTGCACTTCTTCCATCTTTGTTTGCTTATGCTTAATCTTTACTTCGCATTGGGCTATCAGTTTATTAAGATGGTTCCGAAGTTCTTCCTCCTTGTTGCCTGGTGTCACATTGTCCAGCGCATTCCGGAAGTCTGCCAGTCGCTCTTCTTCTTCTTTCAGTTCTGTCTTAAGCTGATGAAGAAAATTTTCAGTCTTACTAAAAACGTGTTCGAACTGTTTCTCTACCTGTTGCTTTCTGCGTTCGCGGTCGGCGTCTTTTCTTTCAAAAAAGAACTTACGTGCGGTAATAAATTGCTCCCAAACGGTGTTCATATGTTCGCGAGGCACAGGACCGATCTTTTTCCACTCATTCATTAGCTCGTTGATCTCTTCTGTTGCTTCGCGCCACTGGTTAGAGTGCTTCAGTTCTTCTGCCCGTTTTAACAGACCAAGCTTTTGAGCATAGTTATCTTCCAGCGTAATACGCAAGACTTCCTGATGCTGCCGTCTGTTGCTAAAGAAAACCTCCTTTGCCTCATTGAATTGGTTCCAGAGCTCATCCGCTTTTTCTATAGGCACGCGACCTACGCTCTTCCACTCGTCCATGAGCCCGGCGTAAGCCTGCGCAGTTTTACTCCAGTCGGTACTGTCTTTTATTGCCTCCGCCTTTTCAATTATAGCGACCTTGAGTGCATAATTTGCTTCCTGCTCCAGTTTGATGGCTTCGAAATGTGCGCGCTTGCGCTCAAAGAAATTGTTTTGAGCAAGGATAAAGCGATTCCAGAGTTCTTCATTCTTTTCAGGTATCGTACGACCAACAGCTTTCCACTGATCCATCAACTGACGGAAATATTCTGTTGCTTCTTTCCAGTCTTCTGATGCAGCGTACTTTTCGGCGTTCTCTACTATTTCCATCTTCAGATCAAGGTTCTGAAGCATTTCCTTTTCCTGATCTTCGTGATGCTGCCGCTTACGTTCAAAAAACTTGTTACGCGCGGCTTCCATACGCGCCCACAGTGCATCGTTCCGTTCCTTTTCCACATATCCCAGGTTCTTCCACTGCTCCACCATCTCCTTCAGCTCCTGGGTAGTTTCCTTCCAATGCTCATTTTCTTCGGAAAGCTTTTCCGCTTTCTCTATCAGTTCGAGCTTTACCTTATAGTTATTTTGAACAAGTTCGTGTAGTGTCTGCTCCCAGCCGGTCACCTTTTCAAGCAAGCGGTTAAAATCGCCAATAGCACTGGTATGCAGTAAGTATTCTTTAAGGCGGGAAACTTTACCGATCAGTTTCACACGATCTTCGGAGGCATTCCATTCGGCAGCTACTTCGTCAACGCGCGCTTCAACCTCTGGAAATTTTTCAAGGAGTGCCCTGGTTACCATTGCGGCATTCTCAGGTGTAAGCGTACCGATAGTCCGCTCTTTGTGCGACTCGGTCTTTTTAAGAACCAGATCGCCATTTTCTTTTACCTCGCAAAACTCCTTTCCATTAAAATCCGCATTGTCCCACCAGGTTTTCAATGCATCTACGGCTGTAACATCGCTATTCATAACCTCTACCATTTAGTTAAAAAAGAACAGTGTTTTATCAAAAATCAGATATGCAATATAGCCTTTTATTATTTATCCGCCTTTAATGTGCCCTTACTTCGCGCCAAAAACTTTCTGTAGCAAGCCAGTTACACGGGCTGTCGGATTTGTACGTATTTTGTCTTCTTCCTGTGCTATAGTCACAAACAGTCCATTCAAGGCTCGTTCTGTCACATAAGCGGTAAGGTCGGGATTTATCTTGTTGAATGTGGTTGGAAGTCTGTTGTAAAACGTAAATAGCTGGCTCCAATAGGTAGCAACATTATATTTGTTTAAAGACCCCTGTATCACCGGGCGGAAGGCATTTGTGAGTTCTGCGGTAGTTTTAGTGCGCAGATAGTTTGTTGCGGCTCCATTGCCTCCGCGCACAATGTTGACGCCGTCTTGTATTGACATACTGGTAATAGCATTGATAAAAACCGGAGCTGCCTTCCCTGCTGCATCTTCCGCAGCACGGTTCATGGAGAGGATTGTCTTATCTACAAGATCTCCCATTCCTACCTGTCTCAGTGCGGTCTCCACCTTCCTTGCTTCAGGAGGTAGTAGTACTTTTACCAGGGTATTTCCAAAGTAGCCGTTTTGCACAGATAGCTTTCCAGACGCATTCTTCGCCCCTATCTGCAAGGCTTCCCGAAGGGCGCTGACAATATCGGTATTGCTAAGGTTGTTTAGAGAAATACCTGTGCCGGAACGGGTGCCGGTGCTATTGGTATTGCCTGTGTTGGCGTTCTTTCGTACGCTATTCCAAAGGTCTTTTATCGTTTGCCCCTGCGACTGGAAACCAGCCAGCACTAAGAAAATGAGTATGAAAGCTGATCTTGTTCTATTATTCATAAAAAGCGTTGAGTCTTGTTCTAACCAAAAATAGTACCATTTTTAAAAGCCTCCCTGATCGCCATCGTCATCACCTGTGCTGTTTCTGTCCTTCACATTGTTTTCACCCCGGCCTTGAGCGCGTCTTTTCCCTACGTCCGACTTTCCAAAGCGATAGCTGAAGATGATATTGGCAATCCTCGTTTCCCGATCCTTGTAAGTAAGCTGGTAATAATTATCAAGATCGTAACGACGGGTGTATTTCCTCGTATTAAAGATATCAGAAACGTTGAGCACAAGAGACGCCTTATTTTTAAGGAAAGACTTCTTAAGAGCCGCATCAACAAAATAGACAGCTTTTTCTGTGCCCTGTGCTTCTATTTCCGGTGCTTCATAATTGCCATTCAGTTGTAGTGAAAATCCCTGCGGCAGACGGAGGTTAGTATTGATCTTTCCAAACCAGCTAAATCCGCTGTTCTGCAGGGAGGGATCAACGTTTGCCCCCTTTATCTCGGTCTGAAAGAAATTAAAGTTTAAAGTAGCGTCCCAGATAGGCAGTATCTGCGCCTTGCCTATTAGCTCAAGTCCATAGGTTATGCCGGCTGCGAGATTCTGCGGCTGCGTGTAACTACCGCCATTGTTAAACCTTTTGTAATGCGCAATGAGATTTTCTGTGTATTGATAATAGGCACTAGCGATGAAGCTATGCCCCTGCACAAACTGCTTTGCATAATTCAACTCTATGTTATGGATAAACTCCGGAACAAGGTTGGGATTGCCTGCAGAGGTATCCTGCAGATTCGAGATGTCAACGTAGGGCATCATCTGATGGAAATGCGGACGATCCGTTCTGCGGGTATAGCTGAGATAAACATTTTGCTTCTGTGGGAGTTGATAAGATAGATATGCAGAAGGGAAAAGGTTTAGAAACTCGTTGGTGTATTCCGCGCCATTTACAGACATAGTAGTGCCCTTGTAGCTGGCGTACTCCATTCTTAAACCGGCCTGGTAGCTCCATTTTGCGCGCTGGTCACTGTAGTTGATATATGCGGCATGAATGTCCTGACTATAATCGAAGCTATTCAGTAACGAAGCGTCTACAACGGTAGGACTTCCCGGCTCTGAACGTAATGGCGTATTATGGCTTTCAAAGCCGTACAACTGCGATTTCCAGCCGGCGTCAAAATGATCCGTTTTAGTGAACAGGGGTGTAGTAAAGTCGGCCTGCAGGTTCCAGCTTGTATTAGAGCCTTCGCCCGGTGCCGTTTGCAATATCGGACCGGCGGTCAGACTTTCAGATCCGTCGTAATAATTAGTAGTGAAATTCTGTGTCCTGTCGACCCAGGTTTTAGCGAAGGTCGCATCGGCAGTTAATTCTTGTTTCGGCTTGCTGAATTTATGCTTGTAATTCAGCGCTGTAGAAGAAGACAAAGGGCTTCCCATCTGATCGAAGCTTCGGCGCTGTACTTGCTGTACATGTCCGCTATCGAAAGTTTGAAGCGACGAAGTGCCTCGGCCCCCCCATTGCATTTTGTTGATGTTCTGAGTCAACATCAGACTATTCTTTTGATCGAACGTGTATTCGGCCCCCAGGGTATTAAACCAGCCCCCAAATTCCCGAAGATTGTCCTCGTAGCTTTCATAGGAGAAAGTGCCATCATAGAAAATACCGTCATTCGTCTCTCTGCGATAACTCCTGTTTTGCCGAAAGCTGCTGTTCAGGAACACATTCCACTTGTCGTTCTTTAAATTCAGATTCAGCGAACCATTGTATTTGTCATTGGTGCCGGCCCCAATAGAAACAGAACCGTTGAGGCCTGTTTTTTTATCTTTTTTGGTGATGATATTTACAATTCCGGTCATCCCCTGAGCATCGTATTTAGAGGAAGGATTTGTAATCACCTCCACATTGGAAATGCTTGAAGCAGGCAGGCTTTGAAGAGCCGACGCATTATCGCCGCCCAGCAGTGTGGCTGGTTTCCCATCTATCAGAATCGTTACATTGTCCTTTCCACGAAGGCTTACATTTCCATCAGGATCGACCGTTAAAGAAGGTACGTTCTGCAATACATCGGCAGCGCTTCCGCCAGTAGTGGTGATGTTCTTTTCTACGTTGAACACTTTTTTGTCAACGTGCATTTCCATCAGCGACTTTTCGGCTGTGACATGCACTTCATTGAGCGTGTGTTCTTCTGCTGCAATTTTAATATTACCCAGCTTTTTCTCCGGGGACTGCGTGGTTATCTCCAACCCTTTAATGAACCGCTGTTTAAACCCGAGGATATTTATGCGCAGAAGGAAGGTACCTGTTCCGGTCGGAGCAATGCTGAAGTTGCCGTCTTCTTTCGTCAGGTCTCCGTTTACGACTGTAGAATCTGTCTTCAGCAGGGTGATTGTTGCATAAGGCACGGGGCTATTTCGCCCGTCAACAATCCTTCCGCTTAGCCTTCCTGTTTCGGCCTTTTTACTGTCCTGGCCATACAAGGTAGAAGAGCAGAGCAGTGAAACCAGCGCAAAAAGGATTGGGAAAGACTTTCCGGATAAATTAAAAATCATCCGCAAAATTGCCGGAAATAACTGAATGTGCGTGTAGCTACCCGGAATAAAGTAATGTTAAATAGACTATTGATCTAAGCCTATCTTCTCCTCGATCAGGTAGTTATTTCTATCCGCAGCATTTCTTGAGACCAGTTCCGCGACAAAACCCGCGAGGAAGAACTGTGTTCCCATGATCATAGCTGTTAATGCGATATAAAAAGGTGGCCTGTTGGTTAGAAACGTTTGCGGACCGACAAACCTCGAAATAATAAGATAAATGATCATGAAGAAACCGATCAGAAAGGTAAGCGTGCCCAACGTACCGAAAAAGTGCATCGGCTTTTTGCCAAAGCGCCCCATAAACTGAACGGAAAGCAGATCGAGAAAGCCGTTAATAAAACGTTCCCATCCAAACTTCGACACCCCGTACTTCCTGGGGCGATGAACAACTACTTTCTCTCCAATTTTTCTAAATCCCGCCCACTTTGCCAGTACGGGAATAAAACGATGCATTTCTCCATACACCTCTATACTCTTTACTACCTTTTTTCGGTAGGCTTTCAAGCCGCAGTTCATATCATGCAGCTTAATGCCGGAAATGCTGCGATTTACAGAGTTGTACAATTTGCTTGGAAGGTTTTTAGTCAGCGCGTTGTCATAGCGTATCTTTTTCCACCCGCTTACCAGATCGAACCCATCGATGGTAATCATACGATATAGCTCAGGAATTTCGTCAGGGCTATCCTGAAGGTCGGCGTCCATGGTGATCACCACATTTCCCTGTGCTGCTTTAAACCCTTCGTTCAGCGCTGCGCTCTTACCATAGTTTCGCTGGAACCTTATCCCCTTAACCACGGGAGATGTAAGCGATAGCTGCTGCACCACCTTCCAGCTATCATCGGTACTCCCATCATCTACCAGGATCACTTCATGAGCATAGCCATGTTCGTTACACACCCTTTCTATCCAGTCTATTAATTCCGGTAAAGATTCTTCTTCGTTATAAAGGGGAACGACAATGGAGATATCAATATGCATGAAGCGCTAGTTTTTGCTTTAAGGAAAGGCACTTATGCCATGTATTCGGGCTTTTTCTTGCGCACTATTAAGGCGCAAATAAATCCAAATATGCTGGTGATAACAAGGCTTTTCGCAAAGGAAAGGACTAGAGTACCGGGCTTCGTGCTATCCAATACCTGTGCATCTATTTTTGCTGCTGCTTCGTCAATAGATTCGTCAGGAGCATTCATTCGTTCCATAAAACCAAGTGTTCCTGCTTTTATTCTTTCAACAACTCCTGGGTCTATCACCTTGGTATAAATAATACCATAGATAGTCGTAATAATGCTGGAAATCAAAATGGCAATGAAGATAGCCTGAAATGCTTGCTTAATGTCGATATACCCTCCCATGGCCTTGCGTTGCTGTACACCGGTCAACCAATACAGAATAACACAGACGATAAACATCACAATATTCATAATTATGAATACGTAATAAATATCAACAAGGAACATCAGATTTATCGTTGAAAGGATACAACCGACAATACCGATTATGATTCCCCATTTTACAGGAATAGAAAACTTATTAAAGTTCTCATTATTTGTAGGCTGCAAAACGCTGTTTTCCATCAATTATTGATTTAAATGAAGTTGATCGTTATTAAAGATACCTACAATTTTGCCTTTCAGTTCCTTTCCGATATACGGATTGTTTCGAGAGGTGGACTGCACTTTCTCTGCTGCAAGTTGTGTTTTACCCTCCGTGGTAAAGAGCGTAAAGCTTTTACCTCCTTTTTCAATACCGTTAGCCGGCAATCCAAATATCTTACGTGGCCGCAAAGCAAAAGCATCAATCAGGCGTTCAACAGAAACTTCATTTTCCACTGCTTCAAGCACAATATTAAAAGCAATTTCCTGAATGTTCATTCCTTCTCCGGCATATTCAAATTCCTTTGCTTTTGAATCCCACTCCTGCGGACGGTGATGCGAAGCAATACAATCAATAGTTCCATCTTTTAATCCATCGATCAGCGCCTTCCTGTCCTGTTTACTTCGCAGTACCGGAGTGACCTTATAGACACTATTGTATGTGGTCAACGCCTCGTCCGTGAGCGCCAGATGATACGGAGTGACAGAACAAGTAACATTGAGGCCTTCCTTTTTGGCTCCCCGTATCATGGCAAGGCCTTCAGCCGTGGATACTCCCGTAATATGCAGTTTGGAATCAGTATAACGCAACAGTTCCAGATCGCGGTAAATTAATATCGTTTCGGCGAGCACCGGAATTCCCGCCATACCCAGCTTTGTTGAGATCGCTCCTTCATGCATCAATCCTCCTGCAGCAAGGGACGCATCCAGGGGAATTTCCAACAGCACGCCATCAAAAGATTTTGCATATTCCAATGCCTTCAGCATCAGGTTGGCATTTTGTACGGGTTTCCATCCGTCCGTAAATGCAACTGCGCCATTGGCATGCATATCCAGCATTTCTGCCAGTGCTTTGCCTTCTATATCCTGGGTAATGCTTCCCAGCGGATGAACAGACACAATATTTCCCTTCGCTTTTTGTGCAATAAACTGAACGATGGACTTAGTACTGACAGCAGGATTGGTATTAGGTGAGAGGAGTACATCTGTAAATCCTCCCGCAGCAGCAGCTTTCAATCCGGTCGCAATCGTTTCCTTATGCTCGTAGCCCGGCTCGCGATAGTCAGCAAATACATCAACAAAACCCGAGGCTGCATATAATCCGGCCGCTTCAACAATCTGATCAGCAGTAATATTGAGAGAGGATGCGATATTGGAAACGGCACCATTCTCAATTAGAATGTCAACAACCTTATTATGAAATTCGGATTGCGGATCTACAATCTTTGCCTGACGTATAAGTACGGACATTAGTGAGAAGCGACTATTTATGGCGATAAAAGTAAAACAAAAAATTTGCTGGCTGAAGTGTCTCTCTCATTTGTTCCGGAAACACCCATTATTAATCTTTTCATCCCATTAGTTCCGGTTCAGAAGGAACTTTTCGGTAACGAGCCGCAAGCAACCAGCTTTCTGCAGCAAGCATTATAACAGCAAGTAACACACACACTTTCCAAAGAGGAAACGAACTGGTTGTCTTTTCTGATATGGCGGCCGAGGAAGGTGTCATCCAATGAATGTTTGCACCTTTCCATCCTTCTTTTAGCTGGCTCACGCTCCATAGGATTAGTTCCGACTCCTGCGGATCCTGATTGAGCGCAATAGCGGTTGTGTCATTCCCTGTTGCAGCAAGGCTATAAAAGCCCGGCTGCTGAACAGCCTGCGCCAGAAAAACATCAAGTCCCGCGCCACTTGGACGTTGTGGAGGAATAACATCTAAACCCTCTCCATAAAGGTGGACCATATTACGCTCGTCAGCGTTATTTAGGGGAAGATAAACAGGTTGTTGCTTTCCTGCTGTTATAGCATACACATCTCCGCCTTTGGCTTGAGCGGTCATTTGATAAAGAAAGGGGACAAAGAAATAGCTGCCGGGAAAGTTACCCCCGGCAATGTCTGCCGTGGTAGAAAGCAGGTAAAGCTTTCCACGGGAAGGGTTGTACTGAGCCAGTAAAGGGTCGCCGTTTCTGAAACTTAGCACTGACTGCTGATTAGCAGCCAGTCCTGCATCAATGATATAGTGCCAGTTGGCAACCGGAAGCTGCACATTTTCGGGAATGCGTTCAAAAAGATCACGTACTAATTCACTGCCTGGCTGCAAATTGGTTGCCGTTTGCGTGGCAGTATCTATGCCGCTGATCCTGATATTTGCGATCTTCCTCAAACCCTGATTCAGTGCACTAATATCATTAGTTCTCCCTGGAAAAATAACTACACTTTGTCCCTGCTGCAGTGCCGCTGTAACGCTCTTTGACAGCGTTTCATCCATCCGGGTGATGCCGTTCAGTACAATGAGATTGTATGGCTTCCAGTCAGCGCGCTCCACAATGGCTTTTTGGTCCATACGAAAGCCATTATACGAGCTGAAGGCGGCTTGAATATATGGATTTGGCTGCCCTTCATTAAGAACCAGAACAGCCAGGCTGCTGGAGCTTCTCGCCGTAATACGAAAGGTATCATCAAAGCGAACAGCAGCATCGTTTACAGTAAGCCTGAGCTTTTGCCAGCCGGCCTTATTTACCTGAAAGCTTAGCGTATCCGTACTTTCACCGGCGTGTGTCAAGTTTAGACTTGCTGCGCTCTTTACCTGTCCATTGACAGAAAGCTGCACAATCGGCGGCTCTTTCGGCGACTTACCAATAAGCCTGCTTTTCACAATAAGCTTATTAGTCTGTTCCGTTTGCAATATCGGCGAAGTGAGAAAAGCCGTGTCTATAAACACATTGCTCACAGTTTCAGCTCTTACGGGGACACCGTAAAAATGAATTTGTGCAAGTTGAGAAGCTACAGGCTGTGCAGGAAAGCTGTTTTGCTGAAAGTCTGAATAATAATAAATATCCGCACCAGACGCTGCTTCACTTTGCGCCAAGCCCTGAACGGTCGAAAAAATCTGGCTTGCCGGTTTCGATGCTGCAGTGATGTCTACGCCGTTCAATGCCGTCAATGCTCTTTCGGGAGGCATAGGCTGGTAGGAAACCGGCTTATCGTTGGTCAGTAAAATGAATCTAACGTCCAGAGAAGCGTGCTGTATTTGTTTCCGGGCATTCTCTTTGGCAATCTCCAGCAGCGTCCTTGCGCCGTTTTTTACCGACATAGAACTCGAGTTATCTACATAGATTACCTGTAATCGATCAGTGGTTTTTCCCTGTTTGTTGTTTTGAAAAAACGGCTGTGCAAAAGCAAGTACAAGAAATAACAGGAACAGGATTCGTACCGCCAGCAACCACTTGTAGCGCAACTGCGATTGTTTCTGAGAATGAAGCTGAATAGTGCGGAGAAAGCGTGTATTCGGGAAATAGATGGTTTTGTACCTGCGCAAGTTAAACAGGTGAATAAGTATCGGAATGGCAATCGTTAAACCTGCCAACAGGAAAAGCGGAAACAAAAAACTCACTTAACAAATATAGGGGAATGAAATCGTTCATGGAATTATCGCTTCACAATCGGAATAATCCTTCTGTTGTGATCCTGATCGGATATTTCTAAAAGATATATACCAGCCCCTTCATTGATTTGAAGTTGTACGCGTCGGGCACTTCTTACAAATTCTTTGGCTACTATCCCACCCGATATATTCCTTACAACGAGACTTAGGTCACGTTGTTCTTGTCCAAACTCAACAAAAAACCGACCATAGGTAGGATTAGGATAAGTTTTCAACGCTTCACTAAAGTTGTCTTCTTCCAGGCCCAGATTACCGCCATCCATCTTTTGAAGGAAGATATCGTAACTGCCCGTTGAAGTGAGAGTAAAGGCAGTTGCTGAAGGGTCGAAATCAGCGGTTTGATCAAAATAACCTGTGGTGTACACGTTGCCATTACCATCCACAGCAAGAGATCGGCTTTGCACTTCGTTCACTCCTCCGAGTTGGCCGGCCCAGAGAAGTTGACCGGCTGAGTCAAGTTTGGTGATATAAGAATCAGTGCTGCCAATAGCAGTAAGGTTAAATGTTCCGTTTCCCGGATCGAAATCTTCTGTACCGTAGAACTGACCAGTGATGTAGATATTGGAGTTTGGATCAATGTCAATAGAATAGCCAATGAAAGCGCCGATTTGTTTGCTCCATATGCTGTTCCCTGATCGATCGAGCTTATTAACAGAAATGTCGCCCCATCCATAGTAACCCGTGGTATAGACATTGCCCCACCTATCAAGAGCTATGGCATAACCTGTTATCCCGCCCATTGGCTTTGCCCACATAAAGTTTCCTGAGGCGTCTAGCTTAGTTATATAAATCTCTTGTGCTCCGGGCGAACTAAGGGTATATATTGCACTGCCAGGGTCAAAGTCAACCGTTCCAAAAAAGGTTCCTGTGGTATAAACATTACCTGTGTCATCTACCGCTATAGCATATCCGCCCTCCCCATCCGTTCCGCTCATTTGCCTTATCCATACAAAGTTCCCTGCGGAATCAAGCTTTGAAACGAAAATATCACTGTATCCAACGACGGTGAGATTGTGGGTCGTAGCAGCCGGATCAAAATCTGCAGTTCCATCGAAGAAGCCGGTAGTGTATACATTACCGCTACTGTCTGTTGAAATAGAATAGGAATTAACGGCAAGCGTGCCGGTGAATTGCTTTGCCCAAATGAAACCGCCGGAGGTGTCAAGCTTGCAAATAAAGGCATCGCCGCCACCGGAGGACACAAGAGAGGAGGAACCAGAGGATGGGTCAAAATCGGTAACACCAAGAAAAAAGCCGGTGACATAGATATGCCCGCTGGCGTCAATAGTGATATCATTGCATTCCTCCCACCCCTGGCCGTCTAATTGTTTTGCCCAGATGAAGTTTCCGGATGCGTCAAGTTTGCTGATAAAAATGCCTTGAATGTTAACCGAGCTCATATTGAAAACCGCAGTTCCCGGATCGAAGTCGACGGTTCCTTTAAAGTTGCCTGCATGGTAAACATTGCCGCTGGGGTCAACCGCAACGGCTGTTCCATAGTCCCAATCGGTGCCTCCAACACGCTGCGCCCACTGAAAACTCTGACTGTAGCCCTTCGTTAGCATTGCCATACAAAGCACAAGGAAGATATGAGCTGTTTTTAAGGACATTTATTGTAAAGACAGTTTCTATACAGAAACGGTTTGTGCTGTAAAGACAAGAATTTATTATATGGTTGTCCTTAAATCGCTGTAAGTACCTGATAATAACATTTTTACGGAAAGACACTGGTTTCAGCTCATAGGCGCTGTAGCTGGTTTTTACCGTTGTTCTTTATATAATGCTCTTATGCACTGCAAACTTCTCTTTCCTTCATTGCCACTAATTATCTTTGCACCTCATTTATCCTTTCCAGTTTATGCTTACTGCCAACGAAATACGCCAGCAGTTTTTAGATTTCTTCAAAAGCAAGGGGCATCATATTGTTCCTTCTGCCCCGATCGTTGTGAAAAACGACCCTACGCTGCTTTTCACGAATGCGGGCATGAACCAGTTCAAGGACTATTTTCTGGGCAACAGGGAAGCGATTTATACCCGTGTGGCAGACACTCAAAAATGCCTGCGGGTGAGCGGCAAGCATAATGACCTGGAGGAAGTGGGGGTGGATACCTACCACCACACTATGTTTGAAATGCTGGGCAACTGGAGTTTCGGCGATTATTTCAAGAAAGAAGCGATAGCCTGGAGCTGGGAGTTGCTAACAGGTGTATATAAAATCCCTAAAGAGCAATTGTATGTTACCGTTTTTGGCGGTGATGAAAAGGAAAACCTTCCCAAAGACGAGGAAGCTTATAATTTCTGGAAGGAGCACATACCAGAAGACAGGATTTTGCTCGGCAACAAGAAGGATAATTTCTGGGAGATGGGCGATACCGGTCCTTGCGGGCCCTGCTCTGAGATACATGTGGATTGCCGTTCGGGAGCACAGAGGAAGGAAACAGATGGCAGCAGCCTTGTTAATGCAGACCACCCACAGGTGATAGAGATATGGAACAATGTCTTTATGCAGTTCAACCGATTGAAGGATGGAACGCTGCAACCATTGCCCGCAAAGCATGTGGACACCGGCATGGGACTGGAAAGGCTTGTACGGGTGCTACAAGGTAAACAAAGTAACTACGATACAGATCTGTTTAGCGGTACGATCAGGGAGATTGAAAAAATAGCCGGCAAAACGTATGAAGGCACAGATAGTAAAAAAGACATCGCTTTTCGTGTACTGGCAGATCATATTCGCGCTATCGGGTTCACTATTGCCGATGGACAATTGCCTTCCAATACCGGTGCCGGCTATGTAATTCGTCGTATTCTGCGTCGTGCGGTTCGATATTATTATTCTTATCTTGACTATAAGCAGCCCTTACTATTCCAATTGATGCCTGTTCTTGCTAAGCAATTTGAACACGTTTTCCCTGAACTGGAAAAGCAGATAGACCTTGTGAGCAAGGTTGTGAAGGAGGAGGAAGAAGCGTTTTTAAGAACACTGGATAAGGGCCTGAAGAAGATTGATGAAATTATTAATGATACAAAAGCTCGGGAGACGAATACTATCAACGGCAGGTCAGCTTTTGAACTGTATGATACCTATGGCTTCCCTATTGACCTCACGAGATTAATAGGAAGTGAGAATAACTTACACGTCGACGAAGCTGCTTTTGAGAAAGAAATGCAGCAGCAAAAGACAAGGAGCCGCGCCGCTACTGCTCTTGATACTGACGACTGGGTGGTTCTGAAAGAAGGTACCAATCGTTTCATTGGATATAACCATCTGGAGGCAGAAGCATCCATTATGAAGTATCGTCGGGTAAAAACAAAGGGCAAAGAAGCATACCAGCTAGTACTGGATGTGACACCTTTCTATGCAGAAAGCGGTGGGCAAGTGGGAGACACAGGAGAGCTTATTTTCCCAGACGAAAGCATTCAGATCACAGATACAAAGAAGGAAAACGATCTGATCATTCACTTTTCGGAAGTACTCCCGTCTGATCCTGGTGCACCTGTGCTCGCAAAAGTAGATGCTGTAAAGCGTATTCATACTGCCGTTCACCACAGCGCTACCCATTTGCTTCATGCTGCTCTGCGTACTGTTTTGGGTCCGCATGTAGCCCAGAAGGGTTCTTTGGTAAATGAAGAGCATTTGCGTTTCGACTTTTCCCATTTTAGCAAAGTGAGCGATGAAGAGATGGCACAAATAGAGGAGATGGTAAATGAAAAGATCCGAGAAGATGTGCCGGTGGTGATCCGTGAAATGAGCAAAGAAGAAGCGATTGAAATGGGCGCAATGGCGCTGTTCGGCGAAAAATATGGTGATAGGGTACGCGTGGTGATTATGGACCCGGAATATTCCATCGAGCTTTGCGGCGGCACGCATGTTGGTGCCACAGGACAATTAGGTTTCTTCAAGATAAAGCAGGAAAGCGCCGTAGCCGCAGGCGTTCGGCGGATAGAGGCGGTAAGCGGAAAGGCGGCTGAGGAGTACGTGAACGAGGAGATTGAGACGCTGGATACCATAAAAAACGCTCTAAAAAACACTAAGGATCCCCTAAAAGCAATAGAAAAGCTACAGGAAGAAAAAACACAGCTGGAAAAGCATGTCGAGATGCTCGAAGCAAGACAGCTTGTAGCTATACGAAATGAAATTTTGACAAAAGATGAGATCATCAATGGCGTAACCTTCGTAGGGGATGTTGTAGAAGTAAGCTCTCCGGATGCTTTGAAAAAGCTCTGTGCCGATGTAAAGCACCACCTGAACGACCACGTCATCGTCCTTGCTGCTAATATTGGTGGGAAGCCATTCATAGCGGTAGGTGTGGATGAAAAGGTGGTAGCTGCAAAAGGGCTCGATGCCAATAAAATCATTAAAGAACATATAGCGCCGCTCATTAAAGGTGGTGGCGGCGGACAAAAAACCCTCGCAACAGCGGGTGGACAAAACGTAGAAAACCTTGAGAAGGCTATAGAAGTGGTGAAAGGATTACTGTAATGCCACAGCTCTATATCATAGCAGGTTGCAATGGCGCAGGGAAGGCAACCGGTTCACTGGCGGTAAGCAATCATTCACTAACTCGTGACAGGCACAATATACAGTCAACACCCATCCAACTTTATTAAAATCAGCTATTCCTTACGACAAAAGGCAGCGGCCTCAGAACAAAAGGCAACGACCTCCCAACAAAAGGTAACGGCCTCACAACAAAAGGCAACGACCTCCCAACAAAAGGCAGCGACCTCACAACAAAAGGCAACGACCTCCCAATAAAAGGCAACGGCCTCCCAACAAAAGGCAACGGCCTCAGAACAAAAGGCAGCGACCTCCCAACAAAAGGCAGCGGCCTCACAACAAAAGGCAACGGCCTCACAACAAAAGGAAGCGGCCTCCCAGCAAAAGGCAACGGCCTCCCAGCAAAAGGCAGCGACCTTTTCCAGGAGCTTGAGAAAGGACAACCTCGGATATATCCGCTCGGGGATTAGTTTCTACTTCGATACACCTTTTTGCTATACTTTTGGAAGTGTTACAACAAATGGATAGAAATCGAAAAGCAAAGCAGTAAGGTTTATTATATTCCAGTATTAAATTGAATTTAAATCAGCTTATGGATTCAAAACAACGATTGTCCGACCAGCTTTCAGAAAAGATTCTTACGGGTATCCGTAAAGCAGTCGCCAAACTTGTAGAGCGGAAGGCCGCAGAAAATGGCTCACTCGTTGTGCTGGTTAACAATAAACCTTGTGAGGTCCCGGCAAAGGAATTGCTCCTTAAAAAAGCGAAATAACTACCTTTTCAACATCTTCTTCACTTCTTCCGGGGTCATCGGTTCCTTTTCTTCCTTAACAACAAATCGCATATCCGTTTTATAGAATTTACAGGCAGGCCGCAACCCACAGATCTCGCATCTTGGCCGTCTCGCAATACAGATATACCGTCCGTGTAAAATAAGCCAGTGATGCGATTTATGAATAAGCGCTCTGGGAATATACGAGACTAATTGCTTTTCCGTTTGCAGTGGGTTTTTAGCATTTACAGTAAGTCCAATCCTTGCGGCAACGCGAAAAACATGCGTATCTACTGCCATATTTGGCTGATGGTGAATAACAGAAGTGATAACATTAGCTGTTTTTCTTCCAACTCCCGGTAATCGTTCGAGTTCTTCCACCGTTTCGGGGACTTCACCGCCGAACTCCTCTACCAGCATTTTCGCCATACCCATCAGATGCCTCGTCTTGTTATTGGCGAAGCTTACTGTCTTTATAAGAGGATTAATATCGTCGAAATCTGCTGTTGCCAGCTCTTCTGCAGTTGGAAATTTTTCAAACAACGGCGGAGTAACAATATTCACGCGCTTGTCGGTACATTGTGCTGAAAGAATAACAGCAACGAGTAATTCATAAGGATTGGAGTAATGGAGTTCCGTTTCCGGCTCAGGCATGTGCTGCTGAAACCAATCTATTACAAACTGAAAACGCTCTTTGCGGGTCATAGGCAAAAATAAAAACAAGCCCATAACAAGGCTTGCTTTTATTTAAAACAGAAACAAAATATTTGAGCTATTAGCTATCCAAAGGCTTTGGATCACAATTAAATTTAAAGCCAATACCGTGTATTGTCTGTAATTCAACATCCGGCTGGCTTTTGATATACTTTCTGATCTTGGTAATGAATACGTCCATGCTTCTTCCAAGGAAATAGTCTTCCTTTCCCCACACATTTAAAAGAATGTCATCCCGCTTTAATACCTTATTTGCATTGAGGCATAGGTAGCGAAAGAGGTCCGCTTCACGTTGTGTTAGCTGATGTTTTTCCTGGTCATTATAAAGTATAAGATCGTTGTAGTTGAAGTTGAGTCCCCCGATTTTGAACCCGGTAGGCGTATTATCCTCTTTCTTTTTGGTACGCTTTATAAATACTTCTATCCTCAGCAATAATTCCTGCATATTGAATGGCTTCGTGATATAGTCATCAGCGCCACTTTGAAACCCTGCGATCTTATCATCATCCATATTTTTGGATGTAAGCATCAAAATAGGAACTGTTTCATTCTTCTTTCGAATCTGTGTTGCTATAGACATGCCATCCTTCTTAGGCAACATTACATCGAGCAGGATCATGTCGAAATTGTGTTTCATGAATTGCTGAAATCCTGACTCTCCATCTGTGCAATGAACTACATCATAACCTTTATCCTGTAAACTATCCTTAACTACAAAGCCTAATGTTGGATCGTCTTCGATCAACAGAATTTTTGCTTTCTCTGCCATATTTTATAGCTATTTATTTCTTCTTTTTAAGTTAAGGGAACTGATTGTAAAGCGGTACGCTTCATAGGAAGCGAGAGCCTTTCACATACTGCATTTCCCGGGAAGTTCATTGTTGCGTCCGTAAAAAAGAATACAATTCTTTCAAAAGCAGGAACAATTTTGCAGAAAGATAGAAACTTCCGCTCGTACTTCACAATATTTTAGCGCACTTTGTTTTCTTTCATACAATAAATCTTCATAATTTTATTGCAGCCCACATCACGTTGACGCCTCATTGCTTTTTTTACTCTTTTTTAAATCTCAATGAACTATAAAATAGTTTTAGCAGCATTTGTCTGCCTGCTTTTGAGTTGCAGTAAGTCAGAACCTGTCGACCCCTCGAACAATAATGGTGGGAATAATAATGGTGGCGACAATCAGCCTAAAGACACCTTTATGGTTTATCATATACTGGAAGGCAAGAACTACGCAGTAGAAAATGACTATTCTATCTGCTCGCTGAAGGTTTTAAGATTTAAGGCCATTTTTGACAGCAGTTGTATTTACACCAATGCCGATCCTGAAAACCAGGCTGATATCAACAAGCTTTACGGCTTTTCAGATAGCATGACGCTTCATCATGTTAACAGCGCCCGCTTCGGGTGGAACTGGATGAACGGACAAATCCACATCCATGCTTACTGCTATGTCAGCACTGTTAGAATGTATAAAGAACTCGGAACTGTTCCCTTAAA
>DATJDP010000090.1:0-20845 GCA_035497355.1 Flavipsychrobacter sp. | reverse complement strand
GAAGTGTGTGCAACAAAACAGAACCTGTTAACCCCGGCTTTGCAACCGGTTAACGACCAGTTAGGAAATGCAAATAGGTATAATTTTGAAAATTATAGGAATCCGCGAAACGTCCCTTTGAACTAAACTATTACCTTAGCGAGTATATTTCAGTTCATTCATGAAGAAAAACATTGCATTGCTTGCCGGCGGATATTCGGGTGAGTATGTCATTTCTATACAGACAGCAGAAACCATCGAAAAAAACCTTGATCCTGAGGTTTACAATACATACAAGATTGTAGTAACCAAGGAAGCCTGGTGGTACGAAGCTGCCGATGGCGAAAGAATTTCCATCGATAAGAACGATTTCTCTATCAACCTGAAAAGTGGGAAGGTGAACTTCGATTGTGCCTTTATTGCGATTCATGGCACACCGGGCGAAGATGGGAAAATGCAAGGCTACCTCGATATGTTGCAGATCCCTTATACAACCTGCAATTCCATCGTTTCCGCTCTAACTTTTAATAAAAGCTACTGCAATAAAGTGGTGAAGAGCTTTAATGTTGTCGCCATCGCTAACTCTGTGCATTTGATAAAGGGAGAATCTTATAATGTGGGTGCGATACTGGAGCAGCTACGTTTCCCCCTATTTGTAAAGCCTAACGAAAGCGGATCAAGCCTCGGCGTTAGTAAAGTAAAATCGGTAGAGCAGATAATGCCTGCTATTGAGAAAGCTTTTAAAGAAGATACTCAGGTGCTTATAGAAGAGTTCATTGAAGGCAGGGAACTAACCATAGGCGTTTACAGAACCGGCGGCAACCTCTATACCTTACCTCCTACAGAGATCGTAAGCAAAAATGAATTTTTCGATTATGAGGCAAAGTATACACCGGGGGTAACGAATGAAATAACCCCGGCGCCTGTTTCTGCAAAGGTCTATGAAGAACTGAAGTCGAAAGCCAGCTATATTTATCGTCATCTCAATTGCAGAGGCATTGTACGCATGGACTTTATTCTGCAAAAGGGAACAGACAAGCTCTACTTCCTGGAGGTAAACACAATGCCGGGGCAAAGCGAAAACAGCATTGTTCCGCAACAGGTACGCGAAGCTGGAATCAGTTTAACGGATTTTTACGGAAGCCTGTTGGATGATTGTTTTAGAAACAATTCACAATAATATTTTTACATTGCGACTCGTCAAAAGATATGGATTCGAAGCTCAGAAATTCTTTTTTGTTTAATCTTGCTATTATCATTCTTCTTTGTGCCGGATTGTATTTTGTTTTCTTTGCAAGTTTAGGGCTGCTCACGCATCACGCCAGTGAGGTAAAGGTTCCAAATGTGTTGGGAAAGAAGATACAATTAGCACAATCCTCCCTGGAAGGCCAGGGATTTGAAGTGGATGTAGACTCATCGTACGACCCTGAGAAAAAGCCGTTTGTCGTGCTTTCGCAAATGCCTGATATCAATAGCATTGTAAAGCAGGGGAGAACTATTTTCCTTACCATCAATAAAGCCGAAGCACCGCTGACCCCGCTACCAAAGCTGGTTGATCTGTCTTACAGAAGTGCGGTATTAATTTTAAAAAGCAGCAGGCTTGTTTTAGGAGATACGATTCATCGGCCCGATTTTGCAAAGAACACCGTGCTCGATGTAATGTATAATGGACGGCCTATAAAGACAGGCGATATGCTCCCACAAGGCAGCAAAATAAACCTTGTGATAGGTGAGGGATTTGGAAATGTAGAGATCAATGTGCCGGACGTGATAGGAATGAACGCAGATGAAGGTATTGCGATACTGAACGGAAACGGATTAACAGTGACAACTATATGGGATGGCTTCGTTGATGACTCGGCAAGTGCCATTATCTATAGTGAAACACCTTCTCCGTACAATGAGTTGGATGCACCAAACCGGATCAGGGAAGGGGATGTGATAGATATAAGGATTAAACAAAACCCGACACCGGAAGAGTTGGAATACAATAGAAAGCCCGGTTCATCAGTTAATAGTAACACACCAACACCGCAGGAATATTGAACTGGAAGAGAAACATAAGCGCGTTTGTTTTGCTGGCATGCAGCTTCATTGCTCACGCCCAGGAAATGCTTGTGCCCATTAATTACAATCCTTTTGTTCAGAAACAGCCTGAAAAGGTGGTAGCCAAAGCAACAACGGCTTTAAGCCTTCCTTTTTTTGAGGACTTTACAAGCTATGATGTTTTCCCTGATCCTTTAAAATGGATGGATCATTCCGTTTACATCAACAATACGATGGGCGTTAATCCCATTAGTCGGGGTGTTGCGACCTTTGATGCGTTGAATGCCCAGGGCGCTCCTTATGATTCTTTTAATAACGCCACACTTCTATATGCAGATAGTTTAACATCTCAGTCCATTGACCTTAGCAGTAATACTCCCGGTGACAGCGTTTATTTGAGCTTTTTTTGTCAGCCGCAGGGAAACGGTTTTTATCCGGAACCGGACGATTCCCTGATGCTTTACTTTAAAAAGACATCTGGCGCATGGCAGAAAGTATGGGGGCAAGAGGGAAGTACGTTGCAGCAGTTCACTCAGGTGATGGTACCCGTCCTGGATACAGGCTTCTTTCACGGCGCTTTTCAATTTCGCTTCGTCAATAAGGCCTCTATCGGTATCAACGACGATGTATGGAATGTAGACTATATAAGGCTCGATGCAAACCGCAGCGCCACCGACACTGCGATCAATGATATAGCAACCACCATAGACCCGACTAATTTGCTTAACGATTATACGGCTATGCCTTACAGGCAATTTACAGCGAATATGACCGGCGAGCTTGCGGCGCAACATTCTTTCTACGCTGAAAACCGGTATGGCAATTCGCATTCTGTTGATTATGGATATAGTGCCACCGAAAAGACGTCCAATACCGGCATTTTCACAAGTAGCGTATCGAACGCCACAGTGGCTGCATACACAGGGCAGCAATTTCAGTTTCCTACCTACAACATTAGCTATTCAGCCCCTTCAAATTATTCAAAAGTAATTTTAGAGAATAAATACTTTGCAAGTGAGCCTGGCAGTACTGACCCTAAAGACAATGATACCATTATTCATGATCAGGTCTTCGACAACTATCTGGCATATGATGACGGTACGGCAGAGAAAAGCTATTTCCTGAAGCAGTTCAGCACACTACCTGCGAAGCTTGCCATCGAATTTCATCTGAATCAGCCGGATACTTTACGAGGCGTAGCCATTTACTTTGGACGGCAGTCACCAATGGCGTTCAACAAATTCTTCTCAATAGCAGTTTACAATAATATAACCATTGGAAGCTATTTCGATACTACTATTGTTCAACCACAGGAACTTAATTTCCCCGGATATGTAGATACGGTTAACCATTTCTGGATATATAAACTTGATACGCCTGTTGCCCTTAACCCTGGCGTCTTTTTCCTGGGCGTTATACAACCGGCTATGAGCGGCAGCGATAGTCTATACTATGGCTGGGATGTAAACAGGATCGGTGGTAATCACTTGTATATCAACGCAACAGGAACCTGGGCCTCAAGCGCCATGGCCGGGGCGGCAATGATTCGTCCGCTGATGGGACAGCCGGTAATTGCTACTAATATAGGCACACCGTTAAAACCTGAAACAACGGACTGGACGGTGTATCCGAACCCGGCTACCAACATTATATGGGTCGACATGGAAGATGTGGCACCTTATACCTGTGAGGTTTTGGATGCACAGGGGAGAGTGTTGCTGCGTCAGGCAAACCTTTCAGGAAAGCGCACCCTCAACATCGCACAGCTTTCTTCCGGAATATATTTTGTGCGTATTTTAGCAGGCGGACAGGCATTCACGCCCAAAAAAATCATTAAGCTTTAGGATAAGATGCAAAACATTTCTGTAGAGGAACTAAAACGCCGAATGGACGCTGGTGAGCAACTGAATATCGTCGATGTTCGGGAGCCAGATGAAAACGCTGAGTTTAATATTGGCGGTATATTAATGCCATTGGGCAACATACTAACTATGCAGGTGGACGAACTCGAAGACCATAAGGACGATGAGCTTATCGTTTATTGTCGCTCCGGCAACAGAAGTATGCAAGCTTGTCTCTTTCTCGAGACTATGGGTTTCAGCAATTGCAAGAATCTGACGGGAGGCATGAACGCCTGGCAGGAAAAGAATGGGAAATAAAATTATGATCGCGCAAGGTCTCGACAACTGGTGAAGGATTGGAAGATTGCGCAAGAACGGAGACAAAGAATGCACGACATAGAACCATACTATAACTGGCGACATCTGTACACCGCCGAAGAAGACGAAAACTCGCCTTATTTCGGCAATGAGCACAGTGAATTTGAATTTTCCAACACAGTCTATAATTATTACATCCATCCCCAGTGGGATGAGTTTGGCAGTAGAACGCTATATCTTAAAGTACTGTTCGCCGATTATGAATACAACTTTGCTATTATCGAGATGATTGGCGAATGGAACGATGCAATCGAAAATGATATTATGCAATTGAAGCGTTCCATTGTAGATCAGATGATTGCCAAAGGCATTTACAAGTTTATTCTTATCACAGAGAATGTATTAAACTTTCACAGCAGTGACAGCGAGTATTATGAAGAGTGGTATGATGATGTGAAGGATGAGGGGGGATGGATCGTGTCTCTGAATATGCCGGAGCAAACACAATACGACTTTCAACGCTCCCATATAGATCGCTATGTGTATTTGTTGGAAAGTGAAGGGTGGCGCACATTTCAACCGATGCATCTCTTCCATCTTATAGACAATCAAATGCTTCGGCTCGATTCCGGAACAGAAAGATAGTATATGACCTACCCCTCTTTAAGTGCATTTTGCCGCTCTTGCCTATGGGAGACTAAAATAAGCACAGCGATAACGCCAATTGAAACAAGCGATGCATTTAAAGTGCCAAGGTCGAGCCCCCCTTTGCTTAAAGGCTTGGTAAGGAAATCGCCGAATGTAGCGCCAAACGGCCTTGTGAAAACAAAGGCGATCCAGAAGAGAAGGACGTGGTTGATTTTTGTAAAGTAATGCAGTAATACCACAACAAGGATGATGACACCGGTAACAAGTGCGCCTGTGAGATAAGTAAGGCCGACATCATCGCTAAGGAAGTCGCCAAAGGCTGTACCGAGACTATTGGAAAACAGAATGGCCGTCCAGTAATATAACTCTTTAATGCGGCTGCTGATCGGATAGACCTCAAGGTTTTTATACCGCAGATACCATAATATTAGCGAGGCGATAAGACAGACTGTGAGCAACAGGCTCCCAAGAGCATAGCCGAGATGTAAGCTTCTGTCCATAAAATCCGATATCTCCGTACCAAGCGTTGTCGTGCCTATAATGACAAGCCAGTAAAATACCGGAACATATCTTTTCATGCTTAGCTGTAAAGAAAGCACCACAATAAAAAAGGCAAAGGTTATGGCAATCCCTGTCAGATAGCCCAGATTAAGCGTCATGGAGATAAAATCGCCGAGTGTTTCGCCCAGTGTAGTGGCCACAATCTTCATTAGCCAAAAGATGAGCGTGATCTTCGCCACTTTATTGAGCCCGCCTTCCAGCATACTTACTGCATCTTCCTCTTTCATGTCTGATTGTTCTATAAAATTCAAACCACCGAAGCATTTCGGATTTCAGATTTACCCTCGCGAATTTGAATAGTAAGGTTTCTCATCACTAAATACTAAAACCTATCTTTGCAGCCAATTTTAAAAAATGAAATCTGCTCTTCGTCGTTTTGCTGTATTTAATCGTATTTACATAGCTATCGCTCTCATTGCCTTAGGATTCTGGCTCGGCTTTGCCGTTACCTGGTGGATCGCGTGGATTCCCTTCCTCGTAGCAATCCTTATGGTGGTAGCGCATTTTATGGTTGGCCCAATGACCCTTATACAAGGCTATATTGAAGACGGAGATATGGAAGGTGCCCAAAAGCTTTTAAATAAGGTGAAATACCCAAAGCTCCTGTACAAGCCTGTTCGGTCTTCTTACTATATGCTTCGTGCGAACATGTCTACCATGTCGGAAGACCTGGACCAGGCAGAAGCCGACCTGAAGAAAGGACTGGAAGCAGGAATGCCCGAGAAGGAATATGAGGGAACTGCATACCTGCAGCTTGGAGCTATTGCATTTAAAAAGGGAAATACTAAAGAGGCATACGAATATCTCCGTAAGGCTGTAAAAATTGGCTTACCAGATAAGGATAGCGAGGCAACGGCTTATCTTCAGCTCTCCGGCATTTGTATGCAGCGTCGCGATTTCCGTAGCGCAAAAACGTTCTTCAGCAAAGCAAAAGCCTGCAAAGCGAAGAACGAACAAGTAGTGTCGCAAATACAGGAAATGAGCAAGTACATAGCAAGGATTCCAGGCTAAAAATCTTTCTTCTTTTACTCCAAATTGCTTCCTGATGAATCGCTCAGAACTAATAAAGAACATCTTCACCAAAAAGTCGGTATTGTGTGTTGGACTCGATACGGACTTAACCAAAATTCCACAACATCTTTCAGGTACGGAAGATCCGGCTTTTGAATTCAATAAGGCCATTATTGATGCTACAAAGGACTTTACAGTCGCTTACAAAATAAACACAGCGTTTTATGAAGCGCAGGGCATAAATGGCTGGACCACCCTGCAGAAAACGCTCAATTACATTCCTCAAAACATCTTTACCATTGCTGATGCAAAGCGCGGCGATATTGGCAACACTTCAGAGCAGTATGCCCGAACATTCTTTTTTACTTATCCATTCGACAGTGTGACCATTGCGCCTTATATGGGCCAGGACAGTGTAAAGCCGTTTCTGCAGTTTGAAGGCAAATGGTCTATTGTGCTTGGATTGACGTCCAATGCAGGCAGCGCTGATTTTCAGTTGCAGCGTTGTGAGGATGGACAGCTCCTTTACGAAAAGGTACTGAAAACAGTAAGCGGGTGGGGCACAAAGGATAACCTTATGTTTGTCATCGGGGCTACGCGCGAAGAGCAATTAAAGCACGTTCGCGCTATGCTTCCCGAACACTTTTTCCTTATCCCCGGCGTGGGGGCGCAGGGAGGCGACGTACCGACTGTGTGTAAAAATACCATCAACGAAGACGGCGGCATCCTCATCAATATTTCCCGTGGTATTATCTATGCAGACAAGGGTGAGGATTTTGCTGAGCAGGCAGCCAAAGCTGCACAATCTTATCAGCAGCAAATGGCCGTCTATTTGTAAATCTCCACGCTATTTCGCAACTTTCTGATCCGAATTATAACGCTACCATTCCAGGCCTAAAATCCGACTTTATGAATGAGATGTTGCTTCAGTTTATCTGGCAATATAGCCTCTATCAGCCCGTAAACATGCTCACTACCGAAGGTGAGATCGTAACAGTTGTTCATCCCGGTAAACGAAACCAGCATGCGGGACCAGACTTTGAAGAAGCAAGAATTAAGATTGGCAATACCACACTTGTTGGGAACATAGAGTTGCATGTAAACAGCAGCGATTGGGAACGGCATGGCCACTCGCAGGACAAAGCTTATCAAAACATTATCCTGCATGTTGTCTACACCCACGACGTTGCTATCAAAGACTTTCCTTTCCCTACACTGGCTCTAGGCAGGCATATCCCTGCTTATGTGGTGGATCAGTACACCAATCTCATCCAAACCACTCAGCCCATTGCCTGCGCGCACCAGCTGCACACCGTAAACCCATTGACCAAAGAAAGCTGGCTAAATCGGTTGCTGGCTGAGCGCTGGGAGCAAAAGCTGGGGGAATGGAAGGAACTACTCAGCGAACTGGCTGGCGACTGGAGAAACCTTTTGTATTGGCGAATGGCGGCTAATTTTGGGTTTAAGGTAAACTCGACGCCATTCCTGATGCTGGCAAGATCTCTCCCTTTAAATATTTTAGGGAGGCACCGCGAGAATGCTTTACAGATTGAAGCGCTGATATTCGGTCAGGCAGGGTTGCTTGACGAAGATGTTGAAGACGCTTATCCTAATAAGCTGAAAAAGGAATACTCTTTTCTGCAAAAGAAATATAATCTTCAGCCCATTCCAGCGCATCTGTGGAAGTTCCTGCGCATGCGTCCGTCCAATTTTCCTACCATCAGGCTCGCTCAGTTTGCCGCATTGATCCATCAGTCGCTCCATCTCTTTTCACAGATCATAGAAACCAATTCTCTTAAAGAGATCTATCCCTTGCTTGAAGTAACGGCGAGTGAATATTGGGATACCCATTACCGGTTTAAAAGCACTCCGGCGAAGGCTGTGCCAAAAGCGCTTGGCAAGGACTCTATTGATAATATTATCATCAACACTATTGCACCTGTACAGTTTTTATACGCGCACTATCACGGCAAAACCATGCAACAGGAGCATGCGTTGCAATTGCTGGCTTCTGTAAAGGCTGAAAGCAACAAGTACGTTTCTCATTGGAAGGACCACAACTGGAAACCAGCCAATGCGGCGGAGTCGCAGGCATTATTACAGCTTTTTACCAACTATTGCACACAAAAGAAATGTCTGGAGTGTGCTATAGGGCTTAATATTATAAAGGGGCAAAAAAAGGAGTTGCATGGATCGGCACTGAGATAAGCGTTATCTTTATCTACTTAATCTTTTAATAGAAGTCTTGCCATGAATAAATTTGCTTTAAGTGCAGTATTGATGCTCACTGCGACTATTATTTCCTGCGATAAGAAAGACGATAAAGACACTTGTGTTGCCGGCATTGGTGGAAATCTTACTGTTGTTGCCTTTCCGCAGCATCATACAAAACCTATTCTCAATAAAGCAGACTATCCCGACACCGTTTTTGTGAAGTTCAATACCCAGGATGCTCCGTCTAACAATATTTACGATACTTTTTACGTGGGAGAAGCGGGTGAAGATCATGTACATTTGACAGGCCTACAATGCGGTAACTATTACCTCTTTGGCGCCGGCTACGATACATCTATCCATCAGAGAGTGGTTGGCGGTATTCCATTCAGTACCGATCAGAAAGACGGTGAGCTTAGTGTTTATATTCCTGTAACAGAAGGGGATTAGCACAAGCCGACTGATACAAAGGTTAAACTCAAAGCGGATATGTGTCTTGAATGGGCAAGGCACATGGTTCTACTACGCAAAATACCATTCCTGCCTATCACAATCTGTCTCTTTCACATCAATACACCGGTTTTATCGCACAAAGGCTCTATGTCTAAAGACAAAGAGGCTATGTCTTTTAACATAAGGTCTATGTCATCAAACATAGAGACGTTGTCTTTAAACAAAGCCTGTATGTCTTCAAACATAACGCCTATGTGTTCAAACATAAGCTCTATGTGTTCAAACAAAGAGACCTTCTCTCATGACATAGGGTCTATGTCATCTAACAGAAAGTCTATGTCATCAAACATAAGCTCTATGTCTTCGATCAAAGAGACCATGTCTCATGACATAGTGCCTATGTCATCAAACAGAGCGTCTATGTATTTAAACATAGGGTCTATGTCTTTAAACATAGGGTCTATGTTTAAAGACATAGAGCGTTTGTTCGATAAAAGGAGCATTGACACTTCAAAACCTATCTCTTACGCGTAAAGAGAAGGAAGCACTGGCGATAAGTTTGAGTGGGCTTTTATTACATCACCTGGTACTTTAATGATATTAAATATCTATGCCGGTTTGCCGGGCACTCTTGTCGCCTCAGTTATGTCGTAACAGCCGTACTTTATTCCTTTTTTTGCACTTCCAGTCCGGGGTCACAGTAGTCTATTTGCTTTCGTTACCAGCGGAGACTTTATATTTATCATCATTCCCTCGTAAGGCTTTAAAAAGAGATTACATTTTAAATACTTTGAGATTTGTGTATTTTGTATATTCATAGTTAAATGGATGGCTTTTTAGGTAGTTGTAATCCAGAAATTGCCTTTCAATGCTGCTAAAAAGTACCTTGAATTCTCAAAAACACTAAACTAAAAGCTATTAACTCTTATGAAATCTCTTTGCGAATATTAGCAGCTGCAATCGTTGTAAGCCTCTTTTCCAATTGCAATAACAACAACACTGGTCCCAATGTATCAGCGAACCTTTCCGGCTATTTAGCAAGTACACACATAATAACCGACTCATCTATGCTTATGCCCGCAATAGATGTACAGGATGCAGAGGCATTTTTTGCGTCAACTCCTGGCAGTACGACCCCTATGCTGGTAGATAGCGTGTTGGTTAATGGTACTGAAATGGAAATAGACGGCAACGGCGTCGGATATATTGCTGCCGATCTATCATTAAATATGAGCAGTACTTGTGTATGGCATGTGGCAGGAAATGGCCTTATTCCATCCTTTACTTATAACTATCCTGCTGCTTACCCGACTGTCACCGGAACGGTGCCGGATACTTTATATAAAAGCCAGGGAATAACCTTCCATTTTACTTTTTCAGGTGCCGACTCGGTAACGATTTCCATCGCCAGCAATGTCGCCGGCCAGCCGGTAGTCAAAGCATTTTCACCAGCAAGTACCAGTCAGTCCTTTTCTTCTTCTGAATTAGCGCCATTACTAACAACACCATTTCAGGGACAAAACATAGTTTCGGTTGAGGCTTACAAGTACACCATACAGAGCTTTAGCGGGAAGAGCTTCGGTTTTTATAAAGCTTGTGAGCATCAATATTGGTGGGCCATCCAATAATGGACTGATTTCTTCTGTTTGGCGTTTCAAGGGTCTTCCCCGAAATTTTCTTGCCTGAATTTCCTGCTTGTGCGGCGAAAGCGTATTTTGTAGAGACCATGGCAATGTGGCTTAACCATTTGTGCAATAAATATTTAAAGGCCTTCCTTGCCGCAGGCCTGGTTGTGGTCTTGTTTGCCAGTCACTGCTTTGGGCAGACCTTCAGAATAGAAAAGTTGAAGACCGCGATTGCCCAGACTAAAAACGACACAGAGCGCCTCCATTTGTTGCTCTCTCTTTGTGAAGAAAAGAACTCATTAAACGCGGACAGTTTATATCGCTACGCAACTGAAGCGAAGACGTTATCTGAAAGGCTACATATAAACACAGGCGTCCTTTGGGCAGACTACTACACGGCTATATCGGTCGAAAAGAGGGGATTACTCGATAGCGCACTAAAGCTTGCCAACAAACATGTAGGCGCAATAAAGGCTGCCCCCGGTCTTCAGGATATCAGAAGGCGATTCCTTTATCTGAAGGGAACGGCCCTGCTTCGCAATAATGACTATGAGAACGCACTTGCCGTTTTTTTTGATGTGCTCAATAAGGCAGAGTATTCAAATGATATTTACAACCAGATAGCTGCCCGTGGTGCTATAGGCTGGGACTTTATGGAAATGAACCGGCCTCAGGATGCATTGGAGTGGTTCTATAAGACTTTAGCTACAACGAACAACCCGGCTTATGAGCGGTATTTGATCCCTACGTATATTAATCTCTCGGCCGTATATGGTCAGCTTGAACGCTATGACTCCGTTGAACACTATGTGAATCTCGCAATATCGAACGCGAGAAAGTATGAAACCCTTACTTTTCTCTGTAATGCACTTAATATAAAAGGCGAACTGTATACCTATCTAAAAAAGAATGACCTCGCTGAAGCCTCGCTGACAGAGGCCCTCGCCATTCGAAGGCAGATAGGCGATCCCTTTTATCTAGCTGCCGATCTCTCCCAACTGTCTAGTTATTTTACACAGCAGAATAAGCCTGATAAGGCTATTACCTCGGCGAAGGAAGGAATAGATACAGCTCTTCGCTACCATATTACCTCAAAGCTGCCCATACTTTATTTGGCCCTTGCACAGGCCTACAACGCTAAGGGAGACCTGCAGAATTATAGTGCAACAATTACCAAATACATTGCCTGGGAAGACTCCCTCTATCAGACGAGCACATCTGAAGCTGTAGCAGAACTGGAGACAAAGTATAACGTTCAGAAAAAAGAAAACACGATCATTAAACAACAGCTTGAGCTTGTGAAGCGCAGCTATATGTTGGCGGGGTCTATAGTCCTTATATTTCTCATATTTATTACAGGCCTACTTCTGTTCAGAGGCTACAGAAAACGTGAAAAGCTGAAGCTGGATCAGATGATAGAGAAAGAAAGACTGATGTCGTTGCGGGCAATAAAAGATGCAGAGGAAAATGAAAGAAGAAGGATAGCTGCTGATTTGCATGACAATCTCGGTGCCTATGCAGCTTCCATCACCTACAACCTTGAAAGCTTTACCCGGGACAGTGCAAAGAAAGGTGATAGACTCAAAGAACTACGGACCAATGCGGAGGCTATGGTGGCCGAGCTGAGCGACACTATTTGGGCATTAAAGCCAGAAACGCTACGACTAACGGCCATCAGCGACCGCATGAAGGTTTTTATCCAAAAAATAGACAAGACATACCCCCACATCAATATAGAAGTCAGGGAAGAGATAGAGAAAGACATCCTATTGCCGCCGTCCCATGGCTTTCACCTGTTAAGGATACTGCAGGAAGCGGTCAACAACGCGGTAAAGCATAGTGCCTGCAGCGAGGTAATCGTTTCTTTACGCAGCAGGGAAACGTGGGACATCTGTGTTGCAGACAACGGAGTGTGGCTGAAACCGGGCGGGCAAACAGAAGGAAATGGCATTTTCAACATGAAAAAGAGGGCCGAAATGTGCGGGTGGGATATAGAATGGAACGCCCAAAAAGAGGGTACAGAGGTCTGTATATCTTCTACTACATTTTAGTTATTGCAACAAAGGATTTCGTTACTGAATTTTACAGCTCTCATGGACCAATTAGTGAAAATAGCTCTGGCAGAAGACAATGGCGTCAACAGAAATACCTTTCTGAATAAGACGAGGGAAATAACGAATTGTGAACTTGTTTTTATTGCGAATAATGGCAATGAATGTCTGGAAAAGTTGAAAGCATCACAGCACTTGCCTGAGGTGATCTTCATGGATCTTGAAATGCCGCAAATGAATGGCATCCAAACCATTTCCCTTGCCAAAGCGATCTATCCGCAGATACATTTCATAGTGCTTACTGTATTCGATGACGATGAAAAGATATTTGAGGCTATCAAAGCCGGTGCTTCGGGCTATTTACTGAAGCATGAGCCTGCAGCCACGCTCGAAGAAGCAATAAAAAATGTGATAGAATTTGGCGGAGCACCAATGAGCCCTGCCATTGCAAGGAAGGCATTGCACCTGTTGAGCCGGACTGCCGCACCGGACCAAAGCCCTACATCGTCTCTGCCAAGTGATATAACGGAGCGTGAGAAGGAGATTTTGCAGTATGTTGTCAACGGATGGGATTCTAAAAAGATCGCTGCCACTATTAATCTCAGCGTGTTAACAGTGCGGAAGCATATAGCGAATATCTACACCAAGCTTCATATCAATTCCAAGGCACAGGCCATCAACATGGCACATAAGGAAGGCTGGTTTAATAACTAAGTTATTTATTATATACATTCATTGTTTTTGCGATACCCTGGGCAGCAAAGCTTTCGATGGCTTCTACCGAATTCAGTACTTTTTCCTTAACGATTGGCAGTTCGCTTGGTGTCCACTTGCCCAACACAAACTCTACCTGCCGTCCTTTGGGAAAGTTGTTGCCGATGCCGAAACGAAGGCGTGGATATTGATTCGTTTGAAGGAGCAGATCAATGTTTTTAAGGCCGTTATGCCCGGCGTCGCTGCCTCCCTGGCGCAGGCGAAGGGTCTCAATCGGTAAGGCCAGATCATCTACGATCACCAACATATTTTCGAGGCCAATCTTTTCTTTTTCCATCCAATACTTTACGGCTTTCCCGCTAAGGTTCATATACGTAGTCGGCTTAATAACTACAAATGTCTTTCCTTTCCATTTACATTCTGCTACAAAGGCATGGCGGTCCAGACGGAAGCTGCCGTCGTGTTTGATAACAAAAGCATCTGCTACGTCAAAACCTATATTATGTCTTGTAGCATCATATTCCAGTCCGATGTTTCCCAGTCCTACGATCAAAAATTTCATGGCTGCGAAGATAAGTGTAAAGGGAAAAACGATAAATTCAGATTGTTCTTAAGGAAGTCCTAAACTACTTTTTAAGAAGTCCTATAGGATTGAGGGTATAATCTAAACTGCAAAATCTTCAATCATCGCGAGGAACGCAAATTATTCCTAAGCAGTAAATAGCTTTTCCTCGCCTACCGTACAATGGTAAATTTACCTGTTTGTATCAGCGTTTTATTTGGTAGGTACTTATAAATATATACTCCAGGGGCTAAATCTTGCGTGTTCAACACAAGTTTATTATTGTCGCCAGGAAGCTCGAAATCCGCTACAATTCTGCCCAACACATCTATTAACAGTAAGCTGCCACTTTTGGGATATTCAACTGTCAATATATTATTCGAGGGATTTGGATAAAGCTTAAGGTTCGCGGTATTGTTAACCTGTATGGTACCGTCACTACACTGTGGTATTGCGCTTACAACGGTATTTAACACCTCGTTGGTAATGATCGGGGTATTGAAGTCGAAATGAATCGCAGACCTGTTCCTGATCTGTGTGCCCGAGGGAATGTTCTGTATGTGCTGCGCTTCGAACATCACATAGCCATGGCTCAGTGGTTCGTCTGACGCGCTGTCAGGGAGGAAAATATTGTCGAACCGGAACTTTAATACGTGGCCTGGCATTACCTCCGTAATCATCGGATGACTGCTCCCAATTACCCGTACGGTATTCAGGTCAAGGGCGGAATCCAGGGAATCGACGATATAAATATTCCGGGCCGCGACGGTGCCTGTATTCTGGAAGTTAATTGTGTATGTAAAAGGAGTCTGGAACAAAACGTAACCCTGGGTACAATCGCCTGCAGGATAAACATGTTTGTCATTCGGGTCAAAACTTGAAACCGCGGGGCTACAGTAAGTCTTGACGTTGTTGCTGGGGTTAATGTCACCATTCACCGGCGTTACAATGGCTAACAGGCAAATCGTATCACCAATCGCAACAAAACTTTTAGTTGTTACGTTGACCCGCGGTGTTATGTGTGGGGAGTCATAGGTGTTATTACTGAAAGACCAGATTAGGGTGTCTCCCGATATTTGGCTCGGTACGGGGATTGCATTGTTGTAAACGACTTCATTGGGCAACACTATTTTTAGAAGCCCGTTTACCGGAGCACAACCGTCATTATATGCGTCTGCAAATATATCGGATGAAAAGTTAGGCATGAAAGGTTCCGAGGCAAGGTTCACATTCATATCGAAGCCTGAGGCGGCTGCATAACCGTTCATCAACACGGCTGTTGTCCGGGTGCAATCTATATTATCTGTAACTGTAAGCTGATAGACGCCACTCGTATTTACCGTCATTGCCGGAGCAATTACAGTCGGCACTCCGGCCCATGAATAGAGGTAAGGCATCTTGCCACCCGCTGCGTTCATAGAGATGTATCCGGGATGCGCACACTGAATAGTAGCAAGGCTGTCGATACTCAGAGCAAGGTTAGCACAACTGTCTTGACTAAGCTTACAGATAAAAATATCATTTAAATTACCCGATGATGTTAGATTGTATACTGCGGTTCCAGGATCGAAGTCAGCCTGGCCCGTGAATGCGCCCACGACATGGACATTCCCTTTGGGGTCTACATCCAGGCCAGAAGCCATGTCTGCATTGCTGCCACCCTGAGTTTTCGCCCAGACAAGGTTCCCTTGGCCGTTGAGCTTTAAAGTGAATATATCGCTGGACACAGCAGTAATGTTAAAGGTTGCGGTCCCGGGATCGAAATCCACCGTACTTTCAAAATAGCCGGTAGTATAAATGTAGCCTGCAGTATCTGACTGTATTCCCAGAGACCCGTCATACCCCGTTCCCCCTATAATTTTGGCCCAGACAAAATCGCCGTTTGCATTTAGCTTGGATACATAAATATCGCTGGCGCCCAATGCTGTGAGATTAAAGACGGCAGCTCCTGGATCAAATCCACCGACCCGTATAGCATACCTGCTGTGTAAATGTTTCCGGAAGGATCGATACTGATTGCCCTGCCCTCATTATAGTTGCTGCCACCAAGCTGTCGTACCCATACGAAATTGCCCGCAGTATCCAGTTTGGAAACAAAAGCGTCCGGTGGGTAAGCTGTCGTTTGGGGAAACGAGGTCAGATTATTAATCGCTGTACCAGGATCGAAATCAACCGAACCAATGAACGACCCTGTTGAAAAAACATTCCCAACAGTATCGGTTGTTACTGCGAATACCTTACAATACTTTGCTCCTGGCACGCTTGTACTGCCTAGAAACTGTTTCGCCCATTTAAAGCTACCACTCGTATCAAGCTTCAATATGAACCCGCTTCCGCTTGATGATGAGGACGGACCTGTCATATTAAATATGCCTGGGCCGGGATCGAAATCCGCTGTACACATGAAAATGCCAGAAGTATATACATTGCCGTGGTTATCGAGTGTTATGGCAGCGCCTTCTGCATAACAACCCTTAATTTGCATCGCCCATACGAAGTTGCCGGCTGCGTCCAGTTTCAATACAAACGCATCACCTGGTGTGGGGAGTGGACTGATCTGATTAGCTGTCATGTTAAATGTTCCGGGACCAGGGTCGAAGTCAACTGCGTTCTCGAAATAACCTGTAACATATATGTTGCCCATCATATCGGATTTGATACAATTGGCCTTATCGTTACCAGTGCCGCCTATTCTTTTCGACCACAGATAATTGCCGAACATGTCCAGCTTCGAGATAAATATATCGCTGCCACCATTCGAAGTCAGATTTACAATGCCAGTACCAGGATCAAAATCGGCGGAATTTTCAAAATACCCTGCACTGTACGCATTTCCATATCCGTCTGTAGTCACTGAGGTTGCAATATCGTTTCCGTTACCGCCGAGTCTTCCGGCCCATTCGAGAAAAGTTTGCGCGTCTACCGATAAAGTCGAGAGAGTAAGAAAGGTAATACCTAATAGTTTGTTCATAGACTTGATAAAAGGAGCTAATATTAGTGATTATTTTTGTATTGGAACTTGATCACTTTTCTGTAATTGTGGTCCTCCAACCTGGTTTGTATGCTGAACTACATATGAGATGAGCAGCAATGGCGTCCCATCGTTTTCTAAATGGGAGCGTTCTTCACAATAAAAATTGAATGTCTCTGCTTGCGCAAGCGTCCGGCCTTTCCATTATACGTAGTGTACTTGTGACTTGTTATCTTCAGCCGACATCAATGAATACGTTATACCTAAATGTACAGCAAAAAAGGCGCAAGCACGCCTCCCGCAAAGGCCACCCTACAAAACGTCGCCAGTCCGGTTTATTAACACCTCCAAAGCCTTATCCTTCTTACCTTTGCGCCTTCCCGATGGTAAAGATCGAAAATATAGAGTTGCCGGACTTCCCACTGCTGCTTGCACCTATGGAGGATGTAAGTGACCCGCCGTTTCGTGCTGTGTGCAAAGAGAACGGTGCGGATCTCATGTACACGGAGTTTATTTCTTCCGAAGGTTTGATCCGTGATGCAATGAAGAGCAGGCAAAAGCTGGATATTTTCGATTATGAAAGACCGATAGGTATACAGATTTTTGGCGGTGATGAAGAAGCGCTCGCACTTTCCGCAAGAATCATCGAAGCAACGAATCCTGATCTGCTTGATATCAATTTTGGCTGCCCCGTAAAGAAGGTGGTGTGCAAAGGCGCCGGCGCCGGCGTCTTGAAGGATATAGACCTCATGGTTCGTCTGACGAGTGCAGTAGTGAAAAGCACAAAGCTCCCTGTGACTGTAAAGACTCGCCTGGGATGGGATGATGACAGCAGAAATATAGAAGAAGTAGCGGAGCGCCTGCAGGATGTAGGCATCAAGGCACTCGCCATCCACGGACGTACGCGGACACAGATGTATAAAGGCGAAGCAGACTGGACGCTAATTGGGAAAGTGAAAAACAATCCGCGTATCAAGATACCCATATTTGGCAACGGTGATATCGACACGCCTCAGAAGGCGCTAGAATATAAGAATCGCTATGGTGTGGACGGAGTAATGATCGGTCGTGCTGCTATTGGTTACCCATGGATATTCCGGGAGATAAAACATTTCCTTGCTACAGGCGAAACGCTTGCGCCACCTACGCTTGAGGAAAGAATAGCCGCCTGCCGGAAGCATCTGGTTGGTTCCGTTCAATGGAAAGGCGAGAAACTCGGACTTCTGGAGATGCGCCGCCATTATGCCAATTATCTCAAAGGTTTATCTCACATCAAAGATTACCGTACACGCCTGGTTACGGCCGAAAGTTTTCCGGTAATTGAAGAGATCTTTGAAGATTTGCAGGACCATTATACGGCAGTGATGGCCTAATAGCCATTTTTTGAGATTGAAAAAGAAACTGAGTGCCGCTCAGGCTGCACCGTTTTCTTGCCATCAAGGTGCCGGAGACATTGTCGGTCCACGGCCACCGCCTCTACCGCCTCTGCTTCCTCTCCCTGTACCTGCAGGCTCTATTACATCTGCAGGATTTTTGCCGGTATTTGCCCCTCCGAATCTTCTTAAAGAATAGGTCACATTCAACATAAAGTAGCGCTGCAATACATTGGTATAGCTGTCCTCAATATAAGTTTCGGTCACAGTCCGGTCTATCGAACGATTTTGGTTCAGAATATCATAGACACTTAACCTTACATCGAGAGATTTATCTGGAAGGAATTTATATCCCAGAGCGGCATTCCACAGCATATAGCTTTGATTGTATCCCTGTGATAAGCCTGAATAGAGAATATGATTAGCAGAAGTATTGAATACAAAGCGATCCAGGAAGATATAGTTGAGCTTCAAGGAGGCGTTATGGTTGTAATAATTGTTGTTCGACTGTGTTTGAATACTGTTGCGGACAATATTATAATAGCCTGAATAGGCAAGGGTAAAGTCAAGATTTTCACTGATATTACTGCTAAGTACCACTCCGCCGTTCACAGTATAGTTATTAGATATGTTTGTTATACCGTCATTGCCATAAAAAAGGTCGTTATAGTCATTGGCATAACGGATAAGCCCGGGCTGGCGGTTATAGTTAAAGCCTGCATTTAGGTTCAGATTGCTTTTCAGCGCCTTCAAAGGCATTCCATAGGTAAGAAAGCTGCGAGCCATAAAGTTTCCGTCCAAATTCACTGGTCTGGTCACCTGACTTCCGGGCGTCAATACAATATTCTCTGCAATAGGGATGGTTGCGTTTGGAAAGATGGTTTCATTACCGATGTAATCCATGGTATATTGTCCATAGAGCATCGCAAAAAAGTTGGTAGAAGTGGTAGTGTTGGTATTGGCGTAACGCAACATCAAAGTGTGCGTATAATCCTGCTGCAGGTTCGCATTTCCGGTTTTTACAAGCAACGGATTGGTTACATCAAACACATTTTGAAGCTGCGAGATGTTTGGAGGGTTTGTACTGCTCCGGTACATAATTCGCAGATTCTTTGTGCGGGCAAAGCGATAATTGAACATTACCATCGGCAATACATTTGAAAACGACCGGTCCACCTCAAATCTCCTGGGATATTCCTGCATGCCGTCCAGCGTTGCATACTGATAGTTCAATCCAGCAGAGAACATAATTTTTTGGTTTCGGTACTGATAAGTAAGCCCACCTCTTTGCGTAGTGTATGTGTTTTCATATTTGTTAGAAAGGGAGGTGTCCAGATCATTATATTCAGTTCCGTTCCTGTTCATCGTTTCTTTATCAGAATTGCTTTTGGAGACGGAAGGCATATAATTCGCCATCAATTGGCTGGTTACGCTCAGTGGCTCCGTGTAGGTGATGTTGCCTGAATAGTTCTTGGTATTGCTGCTAAGGTCATAATGCTGGTCGAGGAGGGTAGTATCGAAGCCAAGGCTATCCGTGTTTCTGTATTGGTAAAATGAATAGCTTGTTCCATCGCCAGTGCGGTCGTTTAGAGAGCTATTCAGATTGATGGAAAATGTTCTTCCGCGCTTTGCAAACTTGTGGCGATAGGTGAGGTTACCAGCCAGATTGTACCCGCTGTTGTTCGAAGTATTAGTATTATTAGTGTTGTTTAAGAGGTTGCCATCTGCATACTTACTATCGCCTTGCAGATCGCGCGTAAATTCATTCTGCTGATAGCTGAAGCGCGGCGAGAAAATAACCGAGTTGGAGGAGTCTATATCGTATTCGATTCTCAGATTCGCCCTGTGGTTAGTGTTTTTGGAGTGGGTACTGCTATTCTCATTGTAAAGAATATTGCTGTCAGCACCGCTGAAGTAGGTTCTGGTAAGGCTTGTAGCATTATCATTAGTCGTGTTGTTAAAAAAGTAACTACCACTTACACGAACGTTTTTTGCCCAGTTGTCAGAATAGTTGATACCAACAGAATTTGTCGTTGTGATCCCTGCCTGCTGACCAATAAGGAAGTTGCTTGCATCTCCGCCTCCCCGACGGGAACCACCACCGCCACTGCTACCACCGTTGCCGCCTCTTGATCCTCCACGGCCACCGCGCGAGCCACCTCCGCCACGGTTTTGCCCGCTTGAGGTATTCACAACGCCCAGCAGGTCTTCAGTACTGAAGTTTTGCTGATTAATGTTATTAGATAAAGCGATAATCGAAATGCGCCTATCGCCGTTAAAGAAATTGATATTTCCGCCTGCCAGATAAAAATTGTCTTTGAAGTGAAAATCTTTAGCGCCGTACCCTCCAAATATTTTTCCAAACTGACCATTATTCCGTCCAGGTTTGGTAACGATATTGATAGTACGTTGTTCATTACCATCATTGAAGCCGGTTAGCTGAGCCTGATCGCTCAACTTGTCGAATACCTGTATCCG
>DATJDP010000089.1:0-8369 GCA_035497355.1 Flavipsychrobacter sp. | reverse complement strand
AGTAGCAGTGCCAAGGTTTGAAGCGTGGGGTGAAATTCTCAAATGGGCATTGACTGAAAACTTCCCCGGCGAGTTTCCATACGCGGCGGGAATCTATCCTTTCAAAAGAGAAGGAGAAGACCCTACGCGAATGTTTGCCGGAGAAGGTGGACCGGAAAGAACTAACAAACGCTTCCACTACGTTTCGCTTGGTATGCCAGCAAAGCGCCTTTCTACCGCGTTCGACTCCGTGACACTGTACGGACAGGATCCGGACCATAGACCGGATATATATGGTAAGATAGGCAACAGTGGAGTAAGTGTTCCGACCCTGGATGAAGCTAAAAAGCTATACAGCGGTTTCAATCTTGCCGACCCGAAGACATCAGTATCCATGACCATCAACGGCCCGGCTCCTACTATTACAGCGTTCTTTATGAATGCTGCTATCGACCAGCAATGCGAATTGTATATCAGGCAAAACGGACTGGAGGAAGAGGTAAATACGAAGATTGATGCTATCTACCGTGAGAAAGGAGTGGCCCGGCCTTTCTATAACAGCCTCCCCCCAACCCCCTCCGAAGGAGGGGGAGATGCTGGAGGGCTACCTGAAGGCAATGACGGTCTTGGGCTTATGCTGCTTGGCGTAACAGGTGATCAGGTATTACCGGCAGAGGTGTATCAAAAGATAAAAACGGACACCCTAAAGCAGGTGCGTGGAACGGTACAGGCAGATATCCTTAAAGAAGATCAGGCGCAGAACACGTGTATATTCTCAACAGAATTTTCGCTGCGGGTGATGGGCGATGTGCAGCAATACTTCATCAACAATGGAGTACGGAATTTCTACTCAGTTTCTATCTCTGGCTATCACATAGCAGAAGCTGGTGCAAATCCCATCTCTCAGTTAGCCTTTACAATTTCCAATGGCTTTACGTTCGTGGAATACTACCTGAGCCGCGGTATGCATATTGATGATTTTGCACCGAATCTTTCCTTCTTTTTCTCTAACGGTGTGGATCCTGAATATAGTGTCATCGGGCGGGTGTCGAGGAGGATATGGGCAAAAGCAATGAAGCTGAAATATGGTGGTAATGAGCGTTCACAAATGCTGAAGTACCATATCCAGACTTCCGGTCGCTCGCTGCATGCTCAGGAAATAGACTTTAACGATATCCGTACTACGCTGCAGGCGCTGTATGCCATTTACGACAACTGCAATTCGCTGCATACGAATGCATACGATGAAGCGATTACCACGCCTACCGAAGAAAGCGTCCGGAGGGCGATGGCGATACAGCTCATCATCAACAAAGAATTGGGATTGGCGAAAAATGAAAATCCTTTACAAGGCTCATTTATTATAGAAGAATTGACAGACCTGGTAGAAGAGGCGGTATACGCTGAATTTGACCGTATTACAGAACGTGGTGGCGTGCTTGGAGCTATGGAAACGATGTATCAGCGTGGAAAAATTCAGGAAGAAAGCCTTTACTACGAAACACTGAAACACACTGGTGAGTATCCGATTATTGGCGTAAATACTTTCTTAAGTTCTAAGGGTTCGCCTACTGTTCTTCCGCGAGAGGTCATCCGGTCTACTACTGAAGAGAAAGAATTTCAGATAGCCTCGGTTCTCAATTTGCAGAAGCGCAGTGGCGACAAAGGAGAAGAAATGCTGAAGCGTTTGCAGCAAAGGGCAGTTACTAACGGCAACGTCTTCGAAGAACTAATGGAAACCGTAAAATATTGCTCACTCGGACAGATCACTATGGCACTGTTTCAGGTAGGCGGCCAGTATAGAAGAAATATGTGATGTTGTAAGATTCTTAAAACTGTTCCAATTACTTGATGGCCGAAAATGGGCTACCACATTGGGGTGCCCTCTGATTTCTTTTGTCTATTTCAGATAGCCAAAAAAGAGATAGGCGAGAATGATCGAAGTGATAATACCGATCAGGTCCGCGAGCAACATAGAGCCAATAGCATAACGGGTGTTTTTCACCGATACTGCACCGAAATAAACGGCTATCACATAAAAAGTTGTATCCGACGACCCCTGCAAGACGCACGAGAGCCTTCCTGCGAAGGAATCGGGCCCAAAGGTTTTCATGGTGTCTATCATCATACCGCGGGCGCCGCTTCCGCTCAGAGGTTTTATAAGTGCCGTCGGAATACCATCTACAAAGCGTGTATCCGTTCCGAGTGCTGCGAACAGACTCTTCATGGCATTAATCACAACATCGAAGGTGCCGCTGGTGCGCAGCATACTGATAGCTACCAGCATGCCCACCAAATACGGGATGATTCTTATCGCGGTTTCAAACCCTCCTTTTGCGCCGTCTACAAAGGCGTCAAAAACATCAATCTTTTTATATACCGCACCTGCTATGATAAGAACGAAAATAAGCAGGATCAATCCATTGCTTAAAAGGCTGGAGAAGCGCTGAACCTCCGGTGCGCTTTGCTGCGTAAGAAACACGACCAGCAAGGCAATAATGGCTGACAATCCGCCTACCCAGGCAAGAATGACCGGCTGGAAAATATTAATCTTCTGGCGGAAGGAAACAATGAACATAGCGGCGATAGTGGCCACAAAAGTGGCTATCATGCAAGGCACGAATATGTCTGTAGGATTCACCGATCTTAATGCTGCCCTTGCGGCAATAATGCTCACCGGTATCAGCGTAAGGCCGGAGGCATGAAGGCACAGGAACATGATCTGTGAGTTGGAAGCTGTCTCTTTATTTGGGTTTATCTCTTGCAGGCTTTCCATAGCCTTAAGTCCAAAAGGAGTTGCGGCATTGTCGAGACCAAGCAGATTAGCGGAAAAGTTCATCATCATGTGCCCCATGGCAGGATGGCCTTTGGGCAAGTCCGGAAACAGCCTGGAAAAGAACGGACCAATAATGCGTGATAGCAACCGGATACCCCCAGCCCGCTCCGCGATGCTCATTAGTCCCATGAACAGAGCCATAATACCGATGAGGCTAATACTGATATTTACAGCTACCTTACAAGTCTCGATAATGCCATCTGCCTTTCTTACTAGTTGGGAGCGAATGCCTGAAAATGTGTAAACTTTTGCGCCGGGATAGATGCTTTTTAGGATGCGGATAGAGTCATCATTTGTAACAGCACTGATGAGCACAGTAGCAGGGTGTGTAGCAGTAGCCGGTGTATAGCCATAGTCGGCAAGCATCTCTGCAAAGCTCTCTCGCGAAGCGCTGCTAACGCTCCCGGGATCGCCTGCCATCTGGTAATAAACAGAATCATAAGCATCGGCGGAAGTGCCCACAACCATGCGACTGAATATCTGCTCGTCTCCGGTAACGCATTTGAAACCAGCTACCAAAATAGCGATAAGAATAAAAGCCGACCAGATCCTGCTCAATGCCATAACCAAATCATTAGGGTTTGAAATTACTCTTTCACAGCAAAAGTTCTAAAAGAACGCTTCCTTTTATGGCAACTTACCGACAGTCTTTTACCATTCACCGATGGCATCGGGCGTTTAGCCGAAAGATTATTATCGCGTTATTTGTTCCCGCATTAGCTTTGCCTGCATATTTTAAAAATATGAGACGATTATTTACGCTTTTGCTTGCTCTTGCCGGGTTTTATGCTAATGGACAAAGTACTCTAAGCGGTTCTGTAGTCGATGATAAAGGGAAAGCTATAAGGGGCGCCAGCGTCTATATTGACAATACACTCGATGGCGGCACTACAGACTCTACAGGTGCATTCCATTTCACAACAACTGAAAAAGGCGCGCAGACCCTGGTGGCGTCTGCGGTAGGCTATAGTACTGCCGGAACACCACTGAATATCACCGGCGATATTACCGGCATAAACCTCACAATAAAGAACACAGCACGCACGCTGGAAGAAGTGACCATCACAGCCGGTGCCTTTGAAGCAAGCAACGATAAGGACAAAACCGTTCTAAAGCCGCTCGATATTGTTACCACAGCGGGCGCGCAGGCGGATGTGGTTCGTGCGCTGGAAACGCTGCCGGGCACTCAGAAGCAGGGCGCCGAAAATGGCTTGTTTGTTCGCGGCGGTGATGCAAGTGAAGCGGCTTTCATAGTGGATGGCATGGTGGTGCAAAATGCGTTTTTCAGCGGGCCTCCGGGCGTAGCAACAAGAAGTCGCTTTGGTGCCTTTCAGTTCAAGGGTGTGTCCTTTAGCAGTGGCGGCTACAGCGCAAGGTATGGACAAGCCTTGTCTTCAGTACTCGAATTAAGCTCCCTGGATCTGCCTGAAAGAAGCACCGTAAACCTTGGTGTAAACATGGCTGGTGTATATGCAAGCGGCAGCAAACTATGGAAGAACAGCGGTGGAAACGTAACTGCATTCTATAATAATCTCCAGCCATTTTACGGGTTGGTAAAGACTAACTTCGACTACTATGATGTACCAAAAGGCTATGGAGGATCAGCAAGCTATGCCATACAAACAAACAAAACGGGCATGCTCAAAGCCATGGTAAACCTTAATCATTTCAGCAGCGGCATCGCAGTACCGAACCCTGGAGTTCCCGATCAGAATATTCGTTACAACCTGCAAAATGATAACTACAACGGGCAATTTTCTTACCGTCAGACTTTGAAAAACAAATGGAGCCTTTTTGCTGCCGGAGCATATAGCTATAACGATGACAAAAGCTCTTTTGATAGCAGGCCGGGCGAGCTAAAAGAACAGAGGGCACAGGGAAGGCTGGAAGCGAAATACATTATTACAAACAGACTGAATGTGCTTGTTGGCTCCGATCTTCAGCACTTTGAAATAGATAACCAGTTTGATACTTTCCTGAATCGCTCTATTAATGAGAACATCATTTCCGGCTATGCGGAAGCAGAATGGGTGCCCGTTTACTGGCTGGCATTTAAACCGGGCATCCGCTATGAACATAGCGCCTTATTAAACAAAGACAATATTGCACCAAGGCTCTCATTAGCTGTTAAGGCAGGGCAGAACGGGCAGGTATCGGTGGCAACAGGCATGTTTTATCAGCTTCCTGACTATCTGTACCTGTATACTGTCAAACCGTACAACTATGACTACGATTTCCAGGAGGCGATTCACTACATAGCCAACTACCAATGGCAGAAAAATGATCGAACTTTGAGGGTAGAAGGCTATTATAAGGACTACAAAAGCCTGGTAAGAGAGTTATGGACACCTGCAGAATATGATCCTAATAACTACCGCTCTCTCGAGTCTGCTATCAGTACCGGAAATCTCAAAATTGATAATAGTGGCTACGGCTATGCGACAGGCGCTGAGCTCTTCTGGCGCGATAAGAAGTCGATTAAAAATGCTGACTACTGGATTTCCTACAGCTATATAGATACGCGCAGACTCTACAAGAACTTCCTGGCGGAAGCGATGCCCGATTTTATCTCCACGCACAACCTGAATGTGGTAGGAAAATACTGGATCGATAAAATACAGACCCAGATAAACATGACTTACAGCTATGCGAGTGGCCGTCCTTATTACAATCCTGGCAATCCTGAGTTCCTCGGCGATCGTGCACCAGAGTATCATAGCCTGTCTTTTACCATCAACTATCTTCGATCTATAGGGAAATGGTTTACCGTAATCTATGCCGGAGTAGATAATGTGACGAATAATAAGAATGTTTTTGGCTACCGCTATTCCACAAGCGGCAAGGCCTACCCTGTAGTACCGGCACTTTACCGCTCCTTCTTCGTCGGCATCAATATGTCGCTTACACAGTTTGATAAAGATGAATTATAAATAAAAACTTTTCTCAACGATAATTAAAAATGAAAAAACAAATGAAGAAGACGATCCTGCTGTTTGCCGCAGCACTACTGCTCCTGGTCAACCACGTACATGCGCAGAACTTTAAAGAGCTGTTGCTAAAGACATACCTGGCATTTGATACCACCCAGGACCAGCAGCAAAAGGTACAATACAGCAACAAGTTTGATCTCCTTGCAAAGAAATTTCCAAATGAGTGGGCGGCCCACTATTACAATGCTTTTAGTAAAGCTGTTCTTTCGTACAATGATAAAGATGAGGCAAAACGAGATGCATGGCTCGACGAAGCAGAAAGAGAAAGAGACGAGACTGTTGCCCTTCTTAAAAAGGAAAATGACGAAACGTATGTGCTTGCAGCAATGATTGCCAATGCCCGTCTCGCTGTAAAACCGCAGGCCAGATGGCAAAAATTTGGAAAAATATTTGAAGAAGACCTTGCAAAAGCTAAAGACATTAATCCGGACAACCCGCGCATCTACTACCTTCAGGGCATGAGTAAGCGATTTACTCCGAAGATGTTTGGCGGAGGGAAGAAAGCCGCTTTACCCTATTTCGAAAAGGCAGCAAGCCTGTTCGCTAAAGAGACTGACAATGAGGATATCATTAACCATATCTCCTGGGGCAAAGCGACTAATCAGCATTTCTTAAAAGAAGCGCAGGGGGAAGCCGAGGAACAATAAATGGCTGATGGTGTGCGGTGTCGAATGTTTTGTTAACAACGAGGCTAAAGCCGCTACTGGAACGGTCTTTTCCCTATAAGGGTGGAATTAATTGTAAGACGAAAAAAGAGATAGTTATGTGGTGGAAGAATTATTTGATTGTATTTTTATTAACGACGGTGATGGCGTTAGTAGTGATTTTCTCCTTCTAAGGGCAGGGTAGACAAAACATGCTCAAGAATGTTTTTTTGGATTAAAAAATTATCATTGCTTTAGGCGGTCAAATGTGAAATCCCCTTATGGGTAACGCTAAAAACCGGCTTTAATTTGCGATTTTCTCGAACTCTTTAACGGTTCTCTCAACCTCTTATTCGTCAGACTCAACCTCTTATTTGCTTTTTCTAAACCCATATTTGTTTCTCAGACTCAATTGAGCACCATGTTTGTCCGATCCGACCTCATATTTGATAGACCAAAACCCATATTTGTCTGAGATTTCCAAAGATGAGTTTGAGACAAACTCTTTTGAGTTGACGAAAAGTCAATTAAATTTTTTAACTCATATGAATTTACGACAGACAAAATAACAGTTTACGGCGGGCAAATAAGGGTCTGAGATAAGACCTAATTCGTCTGTGTCTGAACACTCATCTGTCAATAATTCGATTCAGGTAAGGACTACCAATGCAAGTGCAGAGGTCCGTAAACATATATAAAATAAAACAGCAGGACTACGATAAGTCCCGCTGCCGGATCAAGTCCACCTCTAACGTAAAAAAGCGTTAAAGAGAATTGGGGTAAATGGATGACATGGTAAAAGTAGGAGGATGAACTCGCCCGCCAAATACCTAAAATGTAGTATTCTGTCGGAAAGGAAGAAGCCGGTTATCTGCCGGCGCTACAAGGACTCAGCAGTCAGGGCTGCATTTGAAGCATCCCTTCTAAAAACCACTGTACATCTTTCATGGCTTTCATTTTTTCGGCTATAAGCATGAAGTTCTTGCCTACTTGCTTCAGACGTGCATTGTTTGTTTGAGTCTGAATGTATTGCATGATATGGTTGAAGGTCTCTGATTCGAAGTAAGGCGAATCAGGATTATTGATGAAGTATAAACGCAGTTGATTATTCTTTAGGATAAGCTTTTCGAATCCCATCTCTTTGGCCATCCAGCGACAGCGAATAGTGGTAAACAGCTCTTCGACCTCGGCTGGTATTGGACCGAAGCGGTCCTTCAATTCATCAGCGAACATCTGTAGTTCTTCTTCATTTTCCACATCATCGAGCTGAGTGTAAAGAGAAAGACGTTCGGTGATATTTTCAACATATGTGTCCGGAATAAGAATCTCGAGGTCGGTATCGATGGTACAATCGGTTACAAATTCTTTTTTTCGCGCATACTCGTCCTTAAACACATCCTTGAAATCAGTTTCCTTCAATTCACGGATCGCTTCACCTAGTATCTTCTGATACATTTCAAACCCGATCTCGGCTATAAAACCGCTTTGCTCGCCACCGAGCAAGTTACCTGCACCCCGAATATCAAGGTCGCGCATGGCGATCTGAAAACCGCTTCCGAGCTCATTAAACTGTTCTAATGTCTGCAATCTTTTTCGGCTGTCATCGGGCAAAGTGCTCATCGGCGGCGCTATTAAATAGCAAAAAGCCTTCTTGTTACTTCTCCCTACGCGACCCCGCAATTGGTGCAGATCGCTTAGTCCAAACTGATGCGCATTATTAATAATAATAGTGTTGGCATTGGGAATGTCCACGCCGCTTTCAACGATGTTCGTACAACAGAGGACATCATATTCCTGTTCTATGAAATTGAACAGAGCTTCTTCAAGCTTATGTCCCTCCATTTGGCCGTGAGCCATACCTATTTCAAGGTCAGGACAAAGGTTGCGCAACAGTGTCACCATCTCCGGCAGGCTTTGCAC
>DATJDP010000088.1:0-34341 GCA_035497355.1 Flavipsychrobacter sp. | reverse complement strand
AATATCTGACCCCCCAAGGCCTCCGGCAATGCCACCTGCGAATACATAGCCACCATCAGCAGTCGGTGTAACCGCATTGCAGCTTCCGTAGGCCATTCCGCCGTAAACCTTCGACCATTCAATGGCCCCCGTATCGTCCGTTTTCGTTACAAAAAATTCCAGATTACCGATACCGGATCCCAAATTATTGGTTTGCCCCCCAAATAAATATCCTCCGCCGGTAACAGAATAAACAAAATTTGCTCCACTAAATCCACTTCCTGTGTCTCCATACTTTTTCACCCATTGTGAATTGCCAGAACTATCAAGCTTTAATAAAAACACATAAATATGGGCATAGCTTGTTTGGAGCTTTCCGGTGGTAATAACCGACTTATTAACAGTGAGTGCCGCATCACGAAATTCAGCTGTACCACCAAGGTCATAAGCCTTTTGGTAGGCCGCCTGGCAATACGATAGGGCATGAAAGCCAAGAACCGATAGAAGAAATAAACATATTGTTTTCATCGTGGACAAATTATGACATCATAAAAATAAAAAACGCCACATTAGCATAACAAAAATATTTCCCGTCCTGCAAACGTCTCCTCCATTTAAGTTTTGTGGGCGGAAGGGACGTCTGCATGCATCTTCCTCTATATAGATGACAATAAGCCAAAAGCCAGCCCCATGAATACACGATTTCTTTACTGACTTATCACAAATAGTTCGTCATTACAGGTTATACAAACGTCCCTTAGCTACCGCTACAATGCCACCAGGGAGACGTTTGCAGGACAGGAAATATGCCGCCTACTTTACCTAATTTGCATCCTCCAGTTTGATTTCATATAAACTTCGTTTTATTTAAATATTTATTCTTTTTACTAAAATTCCTTTTTCACTCAAAATATCTGCTAAGACATCTTCCTCTTTTTTAATTATACAAGTAGAAATATCAATATGCTTCTCATCTGCTAAAAAGAATTTAACAATAGTTGAACTTCCTCGCATAGTGTTTCTAATAATAACAACCTCTTTGATTTCCTCATATGATATCTGCACATTTTTTTTGAAGGGATTCCATATGAATTTTACAACGACCTGATTAGCCTCTAAAATAAATATATTAAACAGGAACATTCCATACAGAAATAGGATCATGATACATGACACGAAGACTTCAGCCTCCCTTTTTGCTAAAGAAGAGAAAATAATCGCACAGGCGAGGAATAATCCACCTAACATTAATATTGACCTTCTACCTATTACCATAAAAATTTCCCAATACTGCAGATACTTCCACTACATCAAACACTAAAGCACCTTTAAACATGTTCGGCACTTTGTGCTGTCTAAATAATGCCCTTAACCATGGTAAGGTTTCTCCCTCTTCTCGAAACCATGCTAAATCTTCATCATCATGACTAACTATCCATTCTGAATTTTCGCTAAATGCCGAGATTATATTTTCGACCAAAGGCCTATAAATCTTTACGATTTCAACGGTTGAAGCTTTTAATAATTCGGTCTTAAGACGTGCAAATTGTTCCGCAGTAAACGTCTTTAGCATATTATCTCCTAACTGAAATGAAACTCCGAACCATTGCGTAGACGATTCAACATCGTCATCAAACCAATCAATATATTGTTGCCTATTATAGGGTAACATACTTTGTACATCCTTTTCGAATTTTATCATGCTTGTCAATTAAAATTAAAATAATTATGATGATGGAACAGGTATTAAATTTCTAGGTGGGAACAGTTTAGTTCCTTCAGAAATAATAATGTACTTATTCAACCTGCCAGATTACGCGAGCATCCAAAAAACGTCATCATTTCGTGATAAAATCGTGATGCTTTCCAGCGAAGTTTACATCTCAATATTCACTCAAAAAACATAAAAACAATGAAAAAAGTAATTGCAGTCGCACTTCTCAGCATGTTCGCTCTTGGAACAGTAAACGCACAAACAGCAACTAAGCCAGAAAAGAAAGAAAAGGCAAAGATGACACATAAGGTTAACCACCATAAAAAAACAAACAAAACAGAAAATAAGACAGAGCAAAAACAGGCAAAGTAAACTCAGTTGCTTTTTTGTAAAAGGGTAATTATTAGCAAATTGCAATAATTACCCTTTGCTTTTTTATAAATGACTAATTTAGAAAAGGCGATTTGAAACACTTTAGATGAAAAAGGCCCTGATCGTAGAAGATGACTCTCAAATAGCGGAACTCGTAGAGCTTCACCTGAAGGATAACTATTTTACGACAACGAGAGTGGCAACAGGAAGTGCCGCTATACAAAGCGGGCTCGATATGGATTATGACGTGATAATTCTGGATATAATGTTGCCGGATATAAGCGGTTTGGAGGTCTGCCGCATACTAAGAGCCGCTAATGTGAATACACCCGTCATGATGCTCACCGCACGGTCGGAAGAAATAGACAAAATACTGGGACTTGAAACAGGCGCTGACGACTACCTTACAAAACCCTTTAGCATCAGAGAGTTTCTGGCTCGCATAAAGGCTTTGATGCGTCGCGCTGAAATGAAATCAACTGTCTCTGCAACCGCAAAAGATATAATCAGTTTCGGGGAACTAAATGTTGACCTTGGGAAGAGGAAGGTGACCCTGAGGGACAAAAAAATAGAACTAACCCCGAAGGAATTTGATCTGCTCAGCTTATTCATTACTCATCCGGGAAGAAGTTATTCCCGCGAAGCATTACTAAACCAGATATGGGGATATGAATACGGCGGCTACGAACACACAGTAAATGCCCACATTAACCGGCTCCGGACCAAAATAGAGCCCGATCTTGCCAACCCGGTTTATATACTCACTACCTGGGGCGTAGGCTATAGGTTTAATGACGAATGGACATGAGGGTTGTAAGCAAATTCAATAGCCTGTACTGGAAGCTGGCTTCACTGTTCTTCATCCTGATTCTCTTTGTTGGGTTCGTTTACATCTTTATTACGACTCACTACTTCTCCCTCTTTTTTGATGAGGTAAGCCAGCGGATCAATAAGAATACCGCCTCCAATATTGCTGCCCACGCTACCCCATTCCTGCCAAACGGCAAGGTAAACGAGCCGGCGATGGAAAATTTGTTTAAGCAGATATTGTCGGTCAATCCTAATCTGGAGGTCTACCTGCTGGATAGCACAGGCAACATATTATACTTCAACACCGACGAATCGAAGGTGCTTTTAGATAAGGTATCGTTACTGCCCATTCGTGGCTTCATCCAGGCCAGGGGCAGCACCTTTATTAAAGGAGACGATCCCCGGCAGCTTAATTCAGATAAGATATTTTCTGCAGCTCCTGTCCTTTTTCGGGGAAGAAGGCTCGGCTACTTTTATGTAATGCTGGAGAGCGATGCTTATAATACGGTCTCCAGAAAGCTGGAACGTAATTTTTTTATCAGAGTTGGTTCGCATACTATGCTGCTGGCGCTGTTCATAGCCCTTGTCATTGGCTTGCTCTTCATCCGGGTACTCACCAACAACTTTACGCGCATATTGAAGACAATGCAGCAGTTTCGGGAAGGAGACCTGTCGGTGAGAGTGCCGCTAAAGCGCAACGGAGAGCTGAGAGAATTCGGCATCATCTTTAACGAGATGGCCGATATCTTTAAAGAGAATATTGAGAAACTAAAGGAAATTGAACTGCTTCGCAGCAGGCTTATTGCTAATATCTCTCACGATCTGCGTACACCTATAGTCATCATCCATGGCTACCTCGAAACGCTGCAGATGAAGACCGAGGCGCTGTCTGAACAAGACCGGAAAAACTATCTGACGAAGATAGAAACCGCGGTAATCAAGCTTGAAAAACTAATTAGTGAACTGTTTGAATTGTCGCTACTGGAAGCAAAGCAGGTACGAATACACAAAGAGCCGGTAATGATCAGCGAACTGGTAAATGACATTGGCGGTAGCTATCAGCTTGAAGCGAAGAAGAGAAATATTGAGCTTGTCTTACAGCTTGCAAAGAAGCTTCCGGCGGCCTTTGCTGATATAGCTTTAATAGAAAGAGTTCTGCAAAACCTGATGGATAATGCTTTGAAGTTTACTCCGGAAAACGGGAAGATCATTATCTCTACAGCTTATCAGAACGGACAAGTGCTTATTACGGTACGGGACAGTGGCAAAGGTATTTCTAAAGAAAAGCTGGACCAGATCTTTACCGGCTTTTATAAGGAGAATAATTTCAATGACGTTAAGTACTCTACAGGGCTCGGGCTTATTATTGTAAAGAAAATACTTGAACTTCATGGTAGCAATCTGGAAATAGAGAGCAATGAGGATAAAGGCTCAATGTTCAGCTTTAGTTTGCCGATTTATATAAAAGAATAGGAAGAAACTGGAACAGAGATATTCTTGTTTGTAATAACCGTGGTTGGTCTTCCTTTTTTATAAGGTTTTCCCTTTTTTTCAGACTGCCAACTGTCAATTGCCCACTGCCTACGGTATCTTAATTACGGTATCTCTTACCTTTTCTTTCCTTTCCTTTTGCTCTAAAGCCCAGGCTGTGATAGCCACTTTATTGTAGCTTTCAATGCCGTCCTTTTGATGGTGAAGCTTCAGGTATCCATCGTACAAAGCGCCGCTATAGTCACTGATTTCGCTATTGTACCTTCTTCTGATCTTACGAAGCGTATCAAGATGAGCCAGCGTAGTGGTATTAAGCGTCTGCTTGAGCTCATTTGCCCTTATTGTGTCAAACATCCTCAACCGGGCATGAGTATAAAGCCAGAGATTAAAATAGGCGGAATAGCGAAAGACCGAATCCTTCGGAACAATGCTGATAGCATACGATAAAAGGTTAGCATCATCTTCAGCCGCAATACCTGACTGATGCGCCATCTCATGACAAATCACAAAAGGGAGCATAAACGCCGGAAGAAACTTATTGACCTGTGCCTCTCCTGTCCACGGATTGTAGTAGCCCTGAATACCGAGGTGTTGCATAAGGTACCCAAAAACAGATGGCTTTACCTTCACGCCATAATTCCTCGTACGGCTGTCAGTATACTCCTTATAGTATACCTGCGCCTCTTTGTCAATTTTCTTAAAAGATACAGGCTTGTAGCCGGGAGCGTAGTCGTTTAGTTTCGCAATAAGGTACTTATCAAACTCTTCAAGCGTCTCATCTTTCCGCCAATGCGACTTATCGAGCTGCCAGTAAGTGGTAAGAGAAGGCTTATAGTAGTTGCCACCCCAGCCAAGGATAAAGAGAATGTAGACAGACCCTAAAACGATCAATGTCTGCAGCATGGAATGAACAAGATGTTGCTTATAAGTCCTGAATTTGATCAGATAAAACATCCATTTTAGCACTACATACACCAATGCAAGGGCTGCCAGCACGTACAGGATGTCGCCTACGCTAAAAGGAATAGTGCTGAAAACGATATTGCGAATTGACTGGAAAGGATGGAAAATAAAATTGTCATAAAAGCGGACAACCTTAGAATGCGCAGGCAAAGCATACTGAATGATAGTGAGTACCACTACCAGGACCAATATGATTATTAATTTCTTTTTATAGCGCATGTACTTTTGATGATATCTCTTTTAACAACCTTTAACTCCATAATCGGGTATATTTGCCGCTCTTTCTAAGTTAACACACTCACCTGCAAAATGATTAAAAGCCTAAACATATTTTTTTTATCCTTCGTCCTACTAATCAGTCTTACAAATTGTAAGAACAGCAAAGAGGATGCCACAGCCAAATCTAAAAGCGGGCCCAAGGGGCTGAATGCAGAAGGCTACATAGTACAACCTGAGGTATTTCAGAATGATATCAATGCGAGCGGCACTTTGCGGCCGAATGAAGAAGTAGAGATACATCCTGAAGTTTCCGGCCGTATCACCTCTATTAGTTTTCACGAGGGCTCATATGTGAGGAAAGGACAAACACTTGTGCAGCTCTATGATGCGGATATTCTTGCACAGATCCAAAAACTGAGGGCACAGAGAGCGTTGCAGCAGAAATTACTACAAAGGCAGCAGGAGCTTGTTAATATTGGTGGCATCAGCAAACAGGAATATGAAACGACGGAGACGCAGATTGCATCTATTGACGCAGATATCGCATTCCAGCAGGCATCACTCCGCAAGACCAGGATAGTAGCGCCGTTTGATGGCAAGGTCGGATTAAGAGATGTGAGTGTAGGCGCTATTGTTTCTCCGGCTACGGTTGTTGCCAATTTGCAACAGCTTCATCCGTTAAAAATGGATTTTACGGTACCGGATCAGTATAAGAATAATATTTCGGTAGGGAAAACGGTTTTCTTTTCGGTAGATGGACTGCCTGATTCCAAAAAAAGTGGAAAAATAGCGGCAATTGACCCGGGTGCAGATGTTAATACCCGTTCAATAAGAGTGAGGGCCATGGTTCCCAATCCTAATAATGAATTGACTGCCGGGGCATTCGCACACGTAACCATTCCGCTGGAAAGTAACAACGATGCACTTCTGGTACCAGCCCAGGCAGTAATCCCCACCACAAGAGACAAGAAAATGGCTGTTGTAAGAAACGGCAAAGCATTGCTGGTGCAGGTGGAATTAGGGGCACGTACAGAGGAGAAGGTAGAAGTAACTTCCGGCCTTGTCCCCGGCGACACGGTAATCATAACGGGAATGATGCAGGTAAAACCTGGCATGGATGTTAAGATTACTAAGGTGAGAGGGTGATTGGGTTGACTAACCAATTGCTGGTTTTCCAACTGCCCGCTACCTCTGCCACATACTATGGGGTTGATCAGTTTTACCGATTCGGGACTTTATTGCCAGCAGGGAGACTTCTACATTGATCCCTGGAAGCCGGTAAACCGTGCGGTCATCACTCATGCACACTCAGATCATGCGCGCTTTGGCTCGCGCTCCTATTTTGCACAGAACGATAGCGCCCCCTTGCTAAGGGCAAGGCTCGGCGCAGATATTTCCCTTCAGACTGCTGCCTATGGAGGTGGCTTTACCTTCAATGGCGTTACTGTTACCTTATATCCGGCCGGGCATATTATTGGCTCTGCACAGATTGCAGTTAGTTTCAAAGGCGAAACCTGGGTAGTTTCAGGTGATTATAAACTGCAAAACGACGGCATCACGCCTCCATTCGAACCTGTAAAATGCAACACCTTTATTACAGAAAGCACCTTCGGCCTACCTATTTATCAATGGGATGAACAGGCAGAAGTTATCGCGAAAATTCATCAATGGGTGCTGCAGAATCAGCAGATGGACCGCTATAGCGTCCTATCTGCCTATAGCCTTGGCAAAGCGCAAAGACTTATTTACAATCTCTCGCGCTATGGCTACCAGTTTTACGTTCACGGCGCGATCTATAACATGCACGAGGTGGTAAAAACAGAATGGAACTTGCCTGAAGTCACGCATTTGCGGCCTGATACACCTAAGGATGATGTGAAAAAAGGAATCATTATTGCAACAGGCTCCGCGATAGATAGTCCGTGGATGAAAAGATGGTCACCGTATTCGCTGGGTATTTGTAGCGGCTGGATGCAGGTGCGCGGCGTGCAAAGAAGAAAAAATGCAGATGCGGGCTTTGTACTAAGCGACCATGCAGACTGGAATGGATTGATAGAAGCTACCCTGGCAACTGAGGCTGAATGTGTTTATGTAACTCATGGCTTCAGTGCACAATTAGCACGCTACCTCTCGGAGCAATATGGCTTAAAGACTGGCGTAGTACAGACTGCCTTTGGCGAAGATGAAGAGGAATAGCCGTGATTAGAGGCTGTTAAATTTCCACTTTTTATAACTAATATTCCTGATTCACAATTTGTAATTGGGCTAACTTTGCCGCTCATGAAGTCGTTCAACGTTCCCGTACATTATCGCAGTCCGCTTGTTACTGCTATCAAGCAAAAACGCAAACTTGACGATAAGCTGAAAAAGGATTTCAAACCAACCATTCTCCAGCTTGGCTCTCTCGAAGTTGTTCTTGCACGTCATTTCGGCTTTTGCTATGGGGTGGAGAATGCCATTGAAATAGCTTTTCGCGCGGTCTCCGAAAATCCTGGTAAGCGTGTTTTCCTGTTGAGTGAGATGATTCACAACCCGGGAGTAAACGCAGATCTGCAATCTCTCGGAGTAAAGTTCATCATGAACACCAAAGGTGAGTTATTGATGAACTGGGAAGAGCTTAACAGCGATGACATAGTGATTATCCCGGCCTTCGGCACGACGCTCGAACTGGAAGAAAAACTACGGGCAAAAAATATTGAACCTTCCCGCTACGAAACTACCTGTCCGTTTGTAGAGAAAGTCTGGAATCGCGCAGAAAAGATTGGGAAAGAAGGTTATACGATCATTGTACATGGAAAGCCGAAACATGAAGAGACCCGCGCCACTTTTTCGCACAGCAAGGCACATACTGCCACTGTGGTAGTAAAGGATATGGAACAAGCCAGACACCTGGCGCTTTTTATTACAGGAGCACTTCCAAAGGAACAGTTCTATAAGGACTTCGCCGGACAATATTCCGAAGGTTTCGATGTAAAAAGAGATCTTGAAAGGATCGGAGTGGTTAATCAGACCACCATGCTTGCCAGTGAGACGCAGGGAATAGCAGACTATCTGAAACAGGTGGTGGTCGAACACTATCAGCTGACAGAAGGAAGAATAGCTGAGCGCTTTGCTGACACGCGTGACACGCTCTGCTATGCCACGAACGATAACCAAAGTGCCGTACAAGGAATGCTTGAAGAACAGGCAGATTTCGCCATCGTAATCGGTGGATATAATAGCTCTAATACATCCCACCTTGTAGAGTTGTGCGCAGAACAGTTACCTACCTATTTTATAGAGAACGAGGACTGCATGATAGACGAAAAGACCATCATTCACTTCGACTTGCATACACATTCCAGGAAAATAACTGAAGACTATCTGCCCTCTGTTCGTCCACTGAAAGTGATGGTTACGTCAGGCGCTTCCTGCCCTGATGCTCTGGTAGAGAGAGTGATTGAAAGACTAGCCGTGATCACTGGTAATCAGGCTATGGTTGAATCTGTTGAAGAGAACTGGAATGTCTTAGCAAAATAGCGTCTCAAAACCCAATCTTTCTGGTCACAGTCAAAGTATTGTAACCCACTTTCTATCCGCCTAACTGAATAGGTGGGAAAAACTCTTGTTATTACCGCATCACTTATTTAGCTTTGTCTTCCAAAGTACTTTCGCATGAAACAAGAGCAGCGCTATATTGAGGATATAGCTGAGATACGGTCTATGATGGAGCGTTCATCGAAGTTTCTCTCCTTGTCAGGACTGGCAGGGATTATCGTAGGTATTTATGCACTCGTAGGCACTTATATTATCTATCAAATCTTCAATTTCCATCCTGAAAGCATCTTGTCAGGCGAGATGCAATCTGAAAGTTCTTCTTCTCAGTCATCGAAAGTGTATTTATTAGGACTCGGCATGTTGGTATTGGCCGTCGGCACTGCCGTTTACCTATCCGCAAAAAAAGCCGCGCAAAAAGGAGAGAAGGCATGGAATGCATCATCAAGGCGACTGTTAGTACAGATGGCCGTTCCGTTGTTGGCAGGCGGCATACTGATACTCATCTTGCTGGCGAAAGGAATGATCGGATCTATAGCTCCCCTAACGCTGATCTTTTATGGAATCGCACTTTTTAATGCTGGCAATTTTACCTATCGGGAAGTAAAGTCTTTAGGAATTATAGAAATCATACTCGGATTAGCGGCCGCATATTTTATGCAATATGGACTTGTTTTCTGGGCTATCGGTTTCGGAGCTTTCCATATTGTCTACGGGATTTATATGCATTTTAGATACGAACGGTGAGAATATCAATTAACGGTTTAAATAAGGCTTTTGAGAGCCGCATCAGACTTGGCATTATGTCGGTTTTATCCGTCAACGATGGTCTCGACTTCAACTCGTTGAAGGAATACCTCGACGTAACGGACGGGAATCTGGCCAGTCACCTTAAAGGTCTGGAAAAAGAGGAGTTTATCAGCGTGGAAAAGTCTTTTGTTGGACGAAAACCAAACACTAAATACTTCATTACGAAAACCGGAAAAGTTGCTTTCAACCAGCATCTTAAGGCACTGGAAAACCTCATTAAGTCACAAAAATGATTAACCTAATAATAAAACAGTCGTCGCATGAAATGCATCATAAACTATAAGACAGCGCGTCGTACTTTTTTTTGGCAGATGAACTTTGAATAACAAAGTTCTTTTACATAATCTCGGAGCGAGCATTTAATACATCAATTCATTTTCTAACATTCAAAAACTATAAAAATGACACAGAAAGCCAATCTTTCAACGCAGCCGGTTCACAGAGCCCCATTAGGGAAAAGGATGTTGCAGGGTGCAGCAATAGCCTTAGTCCTAATCTTCATTTTTCTCTTTCCGGGTGGATGGTTTACACTGCATGCAAAGCCGGAATGGAGTAAGCTGTGGATGATCAAACCCTTTATTACAGTTCCGATTGCCGGGGCAATGGGTGGCCTGTTTTACTATTTTATGGATCACCTTCGCTACCAGAGCGGCTGGAAAAACATTCTGGCAATTTTCATAAGCCTTATTGGCTACATCGTTGCGCTATGGTTGGGAACCGTGCTCGGATTGAATGGGGTATGGTGGCATTAAGTATTCAACCAGGGGCCTATCTAGGCCTTAAAAATGAAAAACCGGACGATTGCTCAGTCCGGTTTTTTAGTTTTCGTAGTTGAATGTTATTTTATCTTAAACGCTTTCTTCACCTTCGGTACGAAGTCCAGCTTCTCCCACGTAAAGAGTTCAACCTTCATATTCTTCGTCTTGCCGTCAGCAGACTTAAAAGTCTTTGTTACCACCTGAGATTCCCTGCCCATGTGTCCATATGCTGCACATTCGCTATACATAGGCTGACGTAGTTTCAGCCGTTGCTCAATAAAGTAAGGGCGCATATCAAAAACCTCCTCAACTATCTTTGCAATTTCACCGTCACTCATCTTCACTTTCGCAGTGCCATAAGTGTTCACATAGATGCCCATTGGCTTCGATACCCCTATGGCGTAAGAGACCTGCACCAGCACTTCGTCACAAACACCGGCAGCTACAAGGTTTTTGGCTATATGACGGGTTGCATACGCAGCAGAACGGTCAACTTTAGAAGGGTCTTTACCTGAAAAAGCACCACCGCCGTGCGCACCTTTTCCTCCATAAGTATCTACAATAATCTTGCGTCCGGTCAGTCCGGTATCTCCGTGCGGTCCACCGATCACAAACTTGCCAGTTGGATTGATATGGTAATTAATATTGTTGTTGAAAAGATGTTTGTTCTCTGGAACCTTCTTTATCACACGTGGAATGAGGATGCTTAATACATCTTTTTTGATTTGCTCCTGCATCTTCTTTTCATCTGCGAAATCGTCGTGCTGCGTGGAGATAACAATGGCATCAATACGTACGGGTTTGTTCTCGTCGTTGTATTCCAGCGTTACCTGGCTTTTTGCATCCGGACGAAGATATTTCATTTGCTTTCCTTCGCGGCGGATAGCTGAAAGCTCTCTCAGCAATACGTGAGCCAGTTCCAGGGCAAGCGGCATATAGCTTGCTGTTTCATTTGTTGCATAGCCAAACATCATTCCCTGATCGCCGGCACCCTGCTCTTCTTTCTTCTTTTTATCCACGCCCTGATTGATATCCGGCGACTGCTCGTGGATAGCAGAAAGTACGCCGCAGGAGTGTGCCTCGAACATATACTCGCTTTTCGTGTAGCCAATTTTTGCTATCACTTCGCGTGCTATCGATTGAACATCTATGTAAGTATTGCACTTTACCTCGCCTGCAAGCACCACCTGACCCGTGGTGACAAGTGTTTCGCAAGCGATTTTTGCATCCATATCCCAGGCAAGAAAATTATCTACTAGTGCGTCTGAAATCTGATCTGCTACTTTATCGGGGTGTCCTTCTGAAACAGATTCAGAGGTAAATAAATAAGGCATCGAAAAATTTGATTTTGAGCTTTGATTTTGAATTGACAAATGCAAACTTAATAAAGAAATAAAAAGCACAAACTTTTTCCTGCCTTGTACTCCCAAAATAGCGTGAAGATTTCCCGATATTTAAAGCTTTTTGCTATTCGTTCAACGGCATAGCGCGTTAAAAATCTACTGTAAGGCTGCTGAATTGGATTTGGATGGAGCGATACGTCGACCTTCGTACGCCGTACGTCCATGGTCGAACGGTGTATGCCCTTGGTCGGACACTGTATGCCCTTGGTCGGACACCGTATGTCCTTGGTCAGGCATCAAATGCTCTTGGTCAGACATCAAACGTCCATGGTCATAGGTAGTAGGTCTTTGGTTGTACGTAGTATGTCCTTGGTCATATGTTGAATCTCCATGGTCGTACCACGAATGTCCTTGGTTATACGTCGAATATCCATGGTTATACGTCGAATATCTTGTAGCATACGTCTACGGTCCTTGATCAAGCGACGTAAGTCCTTGCACATACGTCCTAGTCAATGTATTGAACGGTACTGTAACGTGTCAGGAGTCCAGAACAACCTGTGTGAATACTAAACGTGTTTATGAATGAAAAAAAAAGCTGCGTCAGAACGTTGACGCAGCCTCTTCGGTATATATGATATATATCTATTCTACAGTAACTGACTTCGCAAGATTGCGCGGTTGATCCACGTTACAGCCACGAAGAATGGCAATATGATAGGAAAGCAACTGCAAAGGAACAATCGTTACGAGTGGTGAAAGCACCTCTTCCGTAGCCGGCACTTCTATTACGTGGTCTGCGAGTGAACGGATATGCGTATCCCCTTCATTTACCACTGCGATTACTTTTCCTTTACGCGCCTTCACCTCCTGAATGTTGGAAATGATCTTTTCGTAAGCGCTTGCATTGGTAGCAAGGAATACCACCGGCATGTTCTCATCTATCAGCGCTATTGGTCCGTGCTTCATTTCAGCAGCCGGGTAACCTTCTGCATGGATATAGGAGATCTCTTTCAGTTTCAGCGCCCCTTCAAGTGCTACAGGGAAATTGTAGCCACGTCCGAGATAAAGAAAGTTAGTAGCATCCTTATATATCTTGGCTATCTCCTGTATCTGCGCATCGAGCTTCAGTGTCTGCTCTATCTTTTGCGGCATGTTTTCCAGTTCGTAGAGTATCTCGCGGAGCTTGGAGGTGGAGATCGTTCCTTTCTCTTTAGCTATCTGCAATGCGATAAGTGTAAGGATGGTGATCTGTGCGGTAAAAGCTTTGGTAGAAGCCACACCGATCTCTGGTCCGGCGTGAGTATAGGAACCCGCATGAGACATTCTTGCGATAGAAGAACCGATCACATTGCAAATACCATATATCAGCGCCTGACGGTCCCTTGCCAGTTCCATAGCAGCCAGCGTATCTGCTGTCTCGCCAGATTGTGATATAGCTATCACTACATCACTTTCCTTAATAATAGGATTCCTGTAGCGGAATTCCGAAGCGTATTCCACTTCTACAGGTACACGGGCCAGGTCTTCGATAAGATACTCAGCGATGAGCGCGGAATGCCAGGAAGTGCCACAGGCAGTAATGATGAAGCGCTTTGCGTTCCCTATCCGACTTGCGTATTCACTCAGTCCACCGAGTTTGATCCATCCTTGCGCGGCATTCATACGACCTCGCAGGGCATCTGCAATTACCTTTGGCTGCTCATATATCTCCTTAAGCATGAAGTGCTCAAAACCACCCTTCTCGATCATCTCCAGGCTCATTTCCAGCTTCTGGATGGCAGGGGATTTCTCTACATTGCCAAGTGTCTTAATAAAAAAGCTCCCATCCCTGCTTACACAGGCATATTCCTGGTCGTCGAGATAGACTACATTTTTAGTGTATTCGATGATCGGAGAAGCATCAGAGGCAATAAAAAATTCATCTTCACCCACTCCAATCACCAACGGACTTCCCTTGCGTGCTGCAATAAGATGGTTAGAATCATTGCGGTCAATAACCACAATGGCATATGCACCTACCACCTCATTCAGCGCTGTGCGTACTGCATCTTCCAATGACGACTTATCCTGCTTTCTCACCTCCTCAATCAGGTTCACCAGCACTTCGGTATCTGTGTCAGAGTGAAAAACATACCCTCTTTTTTGCAGCTCTTTTTTAATGGCATCATAGTTCTCGATGATTCCATTATGAATTAGTGCCAGGTCGCCGGAGTTGGAAAGATGAGGGTGAGCATTGCAATCGTTAGGCTCGCCATGCGTAGCCCAGCGAGTGTGCCCGATACCTATCGTTGCCGAAAGGTCTTTACCCTCGATAAAGTTTTCAAGCTCAGTAACCTTGCCTGCTTTTTTATAAACATGCAAGGCTCCGTTTAAAACGGCGATACCGGCGCTATCGTAGCCCCGGTATTCTAATCTTTTCAAGCCTTTAAGCAAGATTGGAAAGGCTTCCCTTTTGCCGATGTAGCCTACAATTCCACACATATAAAATCAGTTCTTTAAATTTTTGAGTAATAGATACGAAGCTTTACTTTAAGCGCGTCGTTACTAACGTTTCTGCCAGCCGTTATGAGCCGGTACGCCCCCGGAAATGTAGAGGGTCCGCTCAGACGCAAATGTAGAGTATCTCTTTGTTCTATAATTGCCTTCTGTACCTCACGCGGCAGGTTAATCACGTACTGCGAGTAGGTAGCACCGTCTATTGTTACGTCTTTGCGCAATCCGTCCATAAACACAAGAGGTCCCGTATCCGATGTTGGATAGCGGTCCTGTACATTTTCTGAGCCGTTTGAGCTATTGATGCGCACCGGGAACAGTCTCGATGGCGGGAAGTAAACATCTGATTTGTCGCCCGGGAACTTATACTGAGTAATGATCAGTTCTGCCTTTACAATTGGTTGCTTCGGCAGACTGTTAATATGCGGTATCTTAATGTCAAGATTTGCACCGGGTTTGTTTTGGATCATTACGATAGAATCTGAAACAGCAGATGAGGCCAGTAATGTGCCCGCCTGGCTGCCAGTGTAATTTCTTGTTATCCTATTGTAATGCGCATCTCTTGTCTGGTCGAAAGGAAACGAAACGTATTTTACAGTATCAGTACCGTCTGTCTTCTGGTCAGTGTAGAAAAACTGAACATTAGCCATGGTAAAATCGCTGCCACCATTCAAAATGAAATAGTAAAGAGCATTACCCGTGGTAGAATCCGCAGCAACATAAAATCCTGGCTGAAAGCGCAAAAAATCTGCATAGCCGCCTAAGGCTGTTCCGTTTGCCGCCTCGTTCTTTATCTTATCTAAAAAAGTCTGGCTCAGCCTGATTCGTACGTGGGGTGCGCGGTTTACGCCTAAAACGTTCACCGAATCTTTAATAGGCGAATGACCTGAACCGCTGTTGTATCCAATAGTTGCGGTTCCAATTTCCACAGGATTAACTCCGGTCTTTGAAAAGCTGTAATAAAGCGAGTCTTTTGATAGAGAGTCTGCTATTTCATACACCTTAATGGTTTGATCCATATTCATGGTAGTGGTGTCTCCCCACGTAAATCCGGAGTATGGCAGAACGAGAAAGGCAGAATCCGGTGTTTTCGGGAAATCGTAGCCAAGACTTGGCGGTACGATCTGGAAATAGAACCCCGCATTGGTTTTACCACCAACAGGATCTGCAGTTACAGAGCCTAAAGCATGGTAGATGGGCACACCGCTAATACTGTAGCTGGTTACAACGGAGTCGTCGTAAACAGTTTTAGTAAGAATGGTCAGTGTATCCGGAATTAATACAGTATTTACTGTATCATCAACAGGCAGTACATTGGAACCAAGAATAGTATCTTCTTTACAGCTATTTAAAGCAAACAAAGAGATACCGGCTATTATTAAAGCAGGAATGCAGGAAAAAAGGCGTGACTTCAAAGGGATACTTTTTGACGAATGTGATAAATTAAACTCTTAAGACTCTGTTAAGCTTTTATATAGGTCTAAAAGCTCAGTTACATCGTCCTTCCATACCTCATTATACTTTATCACTTTTTTGTAACGGCTTGGTTTGATCTCCTCAGCAATATCTTTTTTGAGCTTTTCCTCGCCGAAAATAACGACATCAGCACATTTAGCTCCCCCAAGGGTAAGAGCTGTGTTGGTACCTGACTTAAACAATTCAAGATCTTTTTCTTTGATCTCATTACTAATCAAAGCCTTCTTTATGAAGTCATCGCTCAGCTTTTCCTTGTACTGGTCGTTTTGTGCAGTGTAGATCACCTTTGAATAGCTGAACACCGGCTCCTTCTTATATGCGGTCTTGAGGTAAGTCGGAATCAGTGAGGTCATCCAGCCATGACAATGAATGACGTGCGGCGGCCAGCCAAACTTCTTTACCGTTTCAAGCGCGCTTTTGCAGAAGAAGATCATTCGCTCAGAATTATCTTCGAAGAAGTTGTCGTCCTCATCGCGAAATACCTGCTTACGTTTGTAATAGTCTTCATTATCCATGAAGTAAACCTGAAGACGGGCATTCGGGAGCGACGCCACTTTGATGATAAGCGGATAGTCGTCCTTATCTATAATGATATTAATGCCAGAAAGGCGAACTACTTCGTGCAGGCGATGACGACGTTCGTTAATAACACCGAAACGAGGCATAATGACGCGGACCTCAATACCAGCGTCAAACGTCTTTATTGCCAGCTTGTTCAGAATCTGAGCAAAATCGGTAAACTCAATATAGGGTGAAAGTTCGTTAGCAATGATTAAAACACGTTTTTTGTCTGCAGACATGTATGACTTGTATTAGATTAGATACCTGAAAAAAGAGTGATCCGTAAAAATAGGTCTGCAAAATTACGAAAATATTGAATTCCAACCTTACTTTGCATCCTGCCTCAAACGTAATGGCATGATCATCTTCAAAAAAGAACAGGATTTAAGACAGTATTTATCGGAACAAACGGCTAATGGACGGGTTGTGGGATTTGTGCCTACCATGGGCGCTTTGCATGATGGGCACAAGTCTCTGATAAGCACCGCCAGGGCCTCAGGAGCGTTGGTTGTGTGCAGTGTTTTCGTGAATCCAACACAGTTCAACGACAAGAGCGATTTTGAAAAATATCCTGTTTCTGTCGAGGCGGATATCGAGCTAATGATAAATGCCGGATGTGACGTAGCTTTTATGCCTGCGGTACAAGAAATGTATCCAAAAGGGCTGGAAAACGGAGGTATTTATGACTTTGGGTATCTCGATACTATACTCGAGGGCGCTCAAAGACCCGGGCATTTTAAAGGTGTGGGGCAGATTGTAGCTCGGCTTGTTGATATTGTACAGCCATCTTACCTATACTTAGGGCAGAAAGATTACCAGCAGATCATGGTGATTAAAAAAATGCTGGAGATAACTGGCCAGAACGACAAGGTGCAGGTAGTTGTTTGCCCTACCTTGAGAGAGCCTGACGGGCTTGCAATGAGCTCCAGAAATGTGCGATTAACCGATCCGCAAAGGATTCTCGCCGTTACCCTCTACCAATGCCTCGTTTCTATCCAAAGCAAACAGCAAACAACGAGTTTTGATATTATTCAAAAGGAATGTAAGGACATCCTGACGGAGAAAGGATTTACACCTGAATACGTTGCCCTCGCAGACGCGAATGATCTGACTCTGCTGGAAGACTTCGACCAGAATAAAAAAATGATCGCGCTTATTGCCGCAAAAATTGGTGATGTACGGCTTATTGACAATCTAATCATTAACCCTTCCCCTGAAAATCAGTCTTAGTAAATATGCCTTCGGCCTGGTTCGCTCGGCCGCTTCAACTCCTGATATCCTTCAGCATCCCGCGGGTCCTTATACTTTTTAAGGTAAACGGTAACAGATCTGGCTATAGAAGGATCGGCGGTACTCGTAGCGGTAAAAATAACGCGGTCAAAAGCCCTTTCTTTAGGCACTACCCACTCCATTCCATTCATCCGGCCTTCACTTGCTGTGATTCTTACCTGTTCTTCCGTTAATGGAAATATCTTTCCACTGGAAAAAATGCCTTCCACATTCACATAAAAGTTCAGAACTGGCTTGATGCTATCAGCATAGAGGTTAAAACGCAAATCGGTGAGATATGGAAGCTGAAGCACAAGAGCGAATCGGTCTCCATTGACTGTTACTTCAAAATTGACTCGCCCTTTCTTGCCCTGAACAGCTGTCGCATCGTAGGTTATATGGCGGCCACTGACATGGGCTTCGTTTGAATACAAACGGTAATTGCCTTTGTAAGGAAGGTATTGGTTGCCGACTCTGCTCTCCAGGGTTACTGTCGTTTCGCCGTACAACTCAGGAATAGAGGAGGCGTCATAGCTTAAACGGTACTCCTGTGCAGAAACGGCACAAAAAGCCGTAAAGACGAGTATCAGCGACAAATAAAGAGACTTCATACTACGCCAGTTTCAAAAAACATTCCATAAATGGAAGCGCTTAACGCTTTAACTTTCTTTGCTCATTTCTGCTGTAAGCTCTGCAAGCGTGAAGGTTTCCTTCAACCGGATTCTTCCATCTACTTCGTGTACGGTTGCGCATTCTACCTTCGGGTCGTGCTCAAAGAAGAGCACCCAGTCATTGGCAGCAGCTTCTTTCAATATCTTCTTCTTTTCTGTCAATGTGTCGAGCGGCCGCATATCGTAGGCCATCACCCACGGCATTGAAATGTGTGCTACGCTTGGGATCAAGTCTGCACAATACAATACTGTCCGTCCGTTGTAGTTGATCTGTGGCAGCATCATAGCATCCGTATGCCCGTTTACCATGCGTACGTTTATGTCTTCTATCCACTCCTCTCCGTCATTTACATCAATAAAGCGAAGGCAATCCTGCTTTTCCTCCAGGGGAATAAAATTCTCTTTCAGGAAGGAAGCTTTTTCACGGTCGTTGGGATAGGAAGCGCTTTTCCAGTGGGCTTTATTGCTCCAGTAAAACGCTTTAGGGAATGCCGGCACAAGTTGGTCTTTATGTCGGACTACTGCCCCACCGCAATGGTCGAAATGGAGATGGGTAAGAAAGACGTCGGTAATATCTTCCGCCTGAAAACCATGCTTGCGAAGGTTTTTTTCAATAGAGTCATCGCCGTGCGGGTGGTAAAAGCTGAAGAATTTCGGATCCTGCTTATCACCCATTCCGGTATCAATAAGAATTTTGTGGTTGCCCGTTTCCACCAGCATGCAGCGCATAGCCCAGTTGCACATATTATGCTCGTCTGCAGGATTTGCCTTGTTCCACATTGTCTTAGGAACGACCCCGTGCATAGCGCCGCCATCGAGCTTAAAATATCCTGCATTGATCGTAAATAGTCTCATGGTTGTATTACTGAAGTTTCTAAATGTTGTCTGTTCGCCTTTACAATGGCAAGGTACAAAATGACAATACCGATGACAAAAAAGCTGATAAGCGCCAGGATGCTGTTGCGCATTGAGCCTGTTACCTCCTCAATAAATCCAAAGGAAAACATGCCTATAACTATAGCAATTTTCTCTGTTACGTCGTAAAAGCTAAAGAAAGAGGCAGTGTCCTTCGTGGCAGGCATCAGCTTGGCATACGTAGAGCGACTTAAGGATTGAATGCCCCCCATTACCAGTCCCACTACAGTCGCAACAATGTAAAACTGCATTGCCGAAGTAATAAAATAAGCGTAGATGCAAACCAGTATCCAGATAAATACCACCAACAAAAGAACCTTCAGGTTGCCAAACTTCTGAGAAAGCTTTGCCATAATATAAGCACCTGCTATTGCCACCAGCTGAATGATGAGAATGGTACTGATCAGCTCACTGGTACCAAGCTTCAATTCTTTACTGCCAAATATCGTAGCTGCCAGCATTACCGTTTGGACGCCCATACTGTAAAAGAAAAAAGCCCCCAGATACGTACGCAAAACCGCCAACTTCTTCAATTGCCTGAACACTTTGCCGAGCTCATGAAAACCATTCACAAGAATATTCTTCTCGGGGTGTTGTTCCAGAGGTTTTCCTTTCGGCAATTTCAACAGCGGAATATGCGCAAAGGCAAACCACCAGATGCCTACCATCAGGAAGGAGAAACGGGACGCATCACCATCATCGTATATACCCAGCCAGTGAAACCACTCGGGTTTGAACACAAAAACAAAACAAACCAACTGTAGCAGCACGCTGCCTATATAGCCATACGCAAATCCCTGAGCGCTTACCTTGTCGCTGTCTGACTCCGTTGCGATCTCGGGCAGATAAGCATTGTAAAATACAAGGCTGCCGCAATAGCCTATGGCCGCAATAGCAAAACAAATAATACCTGCCTCGAGCGTGGAAATGCGAAAGAAATACAGGCAAGCGCAGGCCAAGGAGCCTATATAGCAAAACAGACGCATAAAGCTCTTCTTATTGCCACGGTAGTCAGCAATGGATGAGAGCACGGGCGAAATGATTGCTATAATGAGGTAAGCCGCGGCTAAGGCATAGTCGAATAGCGCGGTATTAGTAAACGTAGCACCGAAAAAATGCACTTTATCACTTACGATCTTATCCCCTTCTTTAACGGTAGTGACTGCGGTATAATAAGCGGGAAAAATAGTAGAAGTGATTACCAGATTGTAAGCACTGTTGGCCCAATCGTACATTGCCCAGGCACGATGCATTTTTTTGTTGGAAGAAGTGTCCATGACGCGACTAAAGTATAATTTTTTGGTTGCTTCTTATGGCGGTTTTATCGATATCGTCTTTTCGAAACCTGGCAATCAAGTTTTCCACCACTAGCAGTATCAACGTAACTTGCACTCTGGTTATGAACACTATTTATTTTCGGGATCTTGGTGTGGTCGAGTATGGCGATGCATGGCAGTTGCAGGAGTCGCTGATGAAAGAGGGATTGGATGCCAAAGCCGCCTGGTATAATACGGCCGAGGTGGAACGCCCTTCAAAAGTTGCCACCAACAACTATCTGCTTTTCTGCAATCACCCGCATGTCTACACTTTGGGGAAAAGCGGACACATGGAAAATCTGCTACTGAATGATAGCAGACTTAAAGAATTGAATGTGTCTTTTTACAAGACCAACAGGGGTGGAGATATCACTTACCACGGTCCGGGGCAGATCGTTGGCTACCCGATTCTCGATCTGGAACTATTTTTTACTGATCTGGGCAAGTATATGCGTAGCCTCGAAGAGGTGATTATCAGAACGATTGCTCACTATGGTGTAAAAGGGGACAGACTTCCGGGTGCTACGGGCGTGTGGATAGAGCCGGATAATCCTTCGAAAGCGAGAAAGATATGTGCAATGGGAGTACGGTGTAGCAGGTGGATCACGATTCATGGCCTTGCACTAAATGTGAATACCGATCTGCGCTATTTCGATTATATCGTGCCCTGTGGCATCAGCGATAAAGGTGTAACTTCCTTGCAAAGAGAAACAGGCTCTGTCATAAATGAAGAAGAACTAAAGGACATCCTGAAAAGGGAATTTGCCGCGGTGTTTGAGGCTACAATTGTTCCTTTCGCTGAGAAAGCGGCTGTTTTGTGACTGTGATGAAGGTGCGGCTGCTATTGCGTTAGCGTATGATATCGGGCTTCGCATTATAGTATTAACCAACGGTCAAAAGCAGTTGCCATGAAAACTGAAATAAAATATCTGTGGGGCAAAGACGATTTGCTCATTGACCTTGGCAAAAGAACAGAACCGAGAATCAGGATCATCTACTGCATAGAATTTCTGGTCACTATCGGTATTGCCACCATCTTACTCCTGCAGTCTTTCCGACTTCAGTTCAACTGGCTCCAATTCATCACCAGCACCTGTATTGGCATTGTTTACCTGCTGGCTGCCTACCGCTTTTTGTCTCGTATGTTTTATAGGGAAAAGCTTTTTATAACCAGCGAAACGTTCAGCATTATCCGCAAAACCATCTTTAGGAGAACTATAGCTACCTATGAGTGGGAAGGAATGGGACCTTTACACTATGCCGTAAAAGAAGCAAAAACCGACCATCCGCTAAAAGGGAAAAGCTTTGATTACTTTGGCTTCGACACTCAGGAGCATGTAGTTCAGTATCTGCACCACGAGGGCAACCTCTACTTTAATTACAATGATATTCCTGTTCGTTTTGCAAGAGGCATTTACTCCTGGCATGCGGAAGAGATCGTAAACATGATCCGTGTCTTCTCGGGCCCGGCCCTGCAGCTCGGTCCGGAATGGAAAAACCTGATGCAGGAAATAGACTGGACGGAGGGGATGTAGCAAGAATAAATATCTTCTCAAAGCCACGCAGCCTGCTAGATTAGCACTTCCATACCCTGACGGGTTGAATTAGAATCTCTCCTATTTATGCCATTACCCTGTTAGTTGTGGCAACTTTTGAGCTGATTGACCCGAGTCATTTTGGAAGTACTTAAGGAAGTTTTGCAAGTGCAAAAGGAGGTTTTGGATATACAAAAACTATTTTGACACATGCAAAAGAGAGTTTTGCTCATGCAAAAACTATTTTGGGATATGCAAAAGGAAGTTTTGGACATGCAAAAACCGTTTTGACGCATGCAAAAACCGTTTTGACACATGCAAAAACTGTTTTGACACATGCAAAAACTATTTTGGTACATGCAAAACTAATTTTTGGACATGCAAAACTTGTTTTGGTACATGCAAAAGAGAGTTTTGGACAAGCAAAAATTGTTTTTGGACATGCAAAAGAGAGTTTTGGACTTCCAAAAGTCTTTAAAACTAATAAATCGTGATATAGCCCGTCTCAAGAAGCTCCTTATTCTTCCTTAGCTCAAACTTATAAAGGCCTTTTTTCTGAAAGTTCCGCTTGTCGATGACAATGGTGCGTTCACTAATCTTCGGCACATGCAACACCTCTGTATTCTTTCCATTGAAGAACTTTAGGGAATAAGTAGCTTTCTTATCAGCATTCTCAGGAAGTTCTACGTTTACATGGCCGGTAAAGGGGTTGGTGAATACATATTGCGAACGAATATAGGTATAAGCATTAATCTCAGAGGGATCGCCGGCACCATTATTCAGCGTTAGTGAATTGACCATCTTCTGAAGCGAATCATTGGGTGGCAATACTCTTTGCTGCAGGAGCTGTGCACTGTCCACATATATTTTTACACGATTGCTATACCAGTTAAGGTCGGAGCTAAAAACTATATTGAGCCGATACCAGTTGACGCCCGGACTTGGATGTCCGTCTATAAATGCTTCCGGCCCTTTCTTCAGGTCCTTCACATAACCGATGGTAGTGAAATTATAAATGCTGTCAGAACTTCTCTCCACTGCTATTGATTTCAATCCGTCATATTGATTAGTCCAGGAGAGGATATTGATGCCCTTTTGCGTTAAGGCCTGCATATCAGGCAGCATCGGTTGCGCTTGTGCCCCCATTATCCAGCCCATAAATAAAACGAAGAAAAAGCCTAAGCGAAAGGAGGAACCGGTATTCATTTTTCAAACCTACTTCAATTTGCTAAAAGGATAAAGACAGGGTTACAAGATTTTCATTTTTGTAACATTTGAAATAGCAGCAAAACGGCAACGGAACATGAAGTTCACATTCACCGCCGGCTCTTTTGTTTGAAGCTTCTGTACAATCCTACTATAGCCAACTGAATATCACCCACCTTGGCGGCTTGTGTAAACCATATTTTATGTTTAGGTTTGAAAGCATATCTCTATAACAGTTATGGGTCTATTTGTACGGAAACCGCTGAGTCTGTTGCTGAATGAAGCAACTGAATCGGAAAAAGGATTAAAAAAGACGTTATCGTCCCGAGGACTTGTGGCGCTGGGTATCGGCGCCATTATCGGCGCGGGTTTGTTTTCGCTTACTGGTTTCGCCGCTGCCAACTATGCCGGTCCAGGTATAATGATATCCTTCATTATAGCAGCTGTAGGCTGCGCATTCGCAGGATTGTGCTATGCAGAATTTGCCTCTATGATCCCGGTAGCGGGTAGTGCTTATACCTATTCCTATGCTACCATGGGCGAATTTATCGCATGGATCATCGGTTGGGATCTGGTTTTGGAGTATGCGGTAGGCGCGGCGACCGTCGCCTCAAGCTGGTCGGGATATTTATCCAAACTGCTTGCTTCATTCGGTGTAGCGCTACCACCAGAAATGGTAATGACGCCTTTCGATACCGCTACGCTTGCGAGTGGAGAAGTGGTTCATGGCATGCTTAATCTCCCCGCTGTCTTTATTGTGTCTATTATGTCCCTGATCCTGATACGCGGCACCAGTGGATCTGCTTTTGTAAATAGTATTATCGTAATCCTGAAAGTGGCCATTGTACTGGTATTTATTGCAGTAGGGCTAAAATTTGTAAACCCAGATAACCTTACGCCACTTGTACCAGCCAACAAAGGCACGTTCGGGTCATTCGGATGGTCTGGTATTATCCGCGCGGCAGCAGTTGTATTCTTTGCTTACATCGGTTTTGATGCGGTTTCCACAGCAGCACAGGAGGCGAAGAATCCGAAGAAGGGAATGCCCATTGGCATCCTTGGCTCATTAGCCGTCTGCACGGTGCTCTATATCATCTTTGCGTATGTGATGACCGGCGTAGCCAACTATAAAGTTTTTGGAGAGGGTCCTGCAGGAAGCCATCTCGCTCCTGTAGCCATCGCTATCGAGCACATGGGCCATCCTGGTCCGGACGGAACTATCGTTCCTGCCTATCCATGGCTGAATACGGGTATCATCATCGCTATCTTGTTAGGTTACTCTTCGGTTATCCTTGTAATGCTGCTTGGTCAGAGCCGTGTCTTTTATACCATGAGCCGTGACGGATTGCTCCCTTCTGTTTTCTCTCAGATAGGCAAACACCGTACTCCATACAAGTCCAACCTTTTCTTCCTTGTTTTTGTCAGCCTGTTTGCAGCATTTATTCCGGGAAGGATAGTGGGCGAAATGACGAGCATAGGCACGCTGTTCGCCTTCATCCTCGTGTGTATCGGTGTACTGCTGATGCGCAAAAAAATACCTGATGCGCCTCGCGCTTTCCGCACACCGGGTGTTCCGCTTGTCCCTATCCTAGGCGTAGCAACCTGCTTGTTTATGATGGTATTTCTGCCATTAGATACATGGATCAGGCTTATTGTCTGGATGATAGTTGGCTTCGATGTTTATCTCTATTACGGAATGAACAAAAGCCATTTGAACAAAGGTGTGTTTACAAACAGAAGCTACAAGACGGTTTCTTTGACCGGACTTGCGATGGTGGTAGTGCTCATAATTGTTGCATTCCTGCATCATTCTTTGTCTGAAGTTCCGGATATGGCGTTGTTCTATTTTTCTCTTGGCTTCGCAGCCTTGCATGCAATCATATTCCTTCTTTCGACCAGTAAAGGGAAAAAGGAAGTGTGATTGAAAGCAGAAGTGCTTTGACTACAAGTTCATAAAGAATAGCCAGAGTAATGTGCTCTGTAGCTTCTTTATGAACTTTGTCGTTTATTGAAGCCTATATACACTTCTATTTTTCGTTTTTCGTTTTCCCTTAACAAGCACAACCGTTCATTGGTCTGATTTTTTTCGCCTTTCCTCTGTTGCTAACAAACAAAATCCGAACATATGAAAATGAATTTGCAGAATTTGAAAGACATAGAACTGAGTGATCAGCAAAGGAAAGTTTTAATGATTTCCGGAATTGTAGTCGGTGCTGCAGCACTGCTTACATATCCTGCTATCTTATTGTTCAGGCGCCTGCGCAACAGACGAAACAATAGCGAGCAGATGGAAGATAACACCATGAAAGGCTTTGCTCCGAATTACAGAGGCAATCACAAACCACATCACCGTAAAGCGGAAGCAAACGGTCATGTTCACGCCTAATTTTCAGGTATCAGATGTTTTACTTCAGTAAGGATGAAAGGATTATAAGAAGGTTTTAGTCCATTATCCGTAGGTTCCGAATACACAGGCGGGCTGGTTACAGTCCGCCTGTACTTTTGCTCTGAAAAAATTGGCTACATTTGTCCGCTCTTTTACACATTTAACTAAAAAAATAATTTCCTCTTTATGGCATACGATGTAATCGTGATTGGTAGCGGCCCCGGCGGTTATGTAGCTGCTATCCGCGCGGCTCAATTAGGTTTTAAGACAGCAATTGTTGAGCGTGAAAGTCTGGGCGGTATTTGTCTTAACTGGGGCTGTATCCCTACCAAGGCGCTTTTGAAAAGTGCACAGGTAATGGAATATATCAACCATTCAAAAGATTACGGTGTTGAGGTCGACAGTGTTAAGGCTGATTTCCCGTCTATGATCAAACGCAGCCGCGGAGTAGCCGACAAAATGAGCAAAGGGATTCAATTTCTGATGCGCAAAAACAAAATTGATGTTATTACCGGTTTCGGCAAGCTGAATAGTAAGAAAGAAGTAGAAGTGACCGGCGCGGACGGCAAAACAACCGCCTATCAGGCAAAACACATTATCGTGGCTACCGGTGGTCGTGCACGTCAATTACCGAACCTGCCTATTGACGGCAAGAAAGTGGTGGGCTACCGTGAAGCAATGGTGTTGCCACAACAGCCAAAGTCTATGATCGTTGTGGGCAGCGGCGCAATTGGTGTTGAATTTGCCTATTTCTATCACAGTATTGGCACAAAAGTGACTATCGTAGAGTTCATGCCACGGATAGTACCTGTGGAAGATGAAGATATTTCCAAAGAACTCGAAAAGATATACAAGAAGAAAGGTATTGAGATCATGACCAATGCCTCCGTAGAAAGAGTAGAAACGACTGCTAACGGGGTGAAGGCATTCGTAAAAACACAAAACGGTGAAATAACGCTGGAAGCCGATATCGTACTAAGCGCAGTAGGAGTGGTAGCGAATATCGAAAACATAGGACTGGAAACGCTAGGTGTAAAAACGGAAAAAGGTAAGATATTAACTGACCAGTACTACAAAACCAACGTAGAAGGCGTGTATGCAATCGGCGATGCTACGCCGGGACAAGCGCTGGCTCACGTTGCATCTAAAGAAGCGATCATCTGTGTAGAGGCGTTTGCACAGAAAGAAGGAAAACATCATCATCAACCAGAGCCTTTGGATTACGGTAATGTACCAGGCTGTACTTACTCTTCTCCTGAAATTGCCTCTGTTGGCCTTACAGAAAAGCAAGCGAAGGAAGCAGGCTACGAACTCAAAGTGGGCAAATTTCCATTCTCGGCAAGTGGCAAGGCAAGTGCTGCAGGAGCAATGGAAGGATTTGTGAAAGTGATCTTCGATGCCAAATATGGCGAGTGGCTGGGTACGCATATGATCGGTGCAAACGTAACAGAGATCATTGCCGAAACGGTGGTAGCACGCAAACTTGAGACTACTTGGCAGGAAGTGCTGGATAGCATCCATCCGCACCCAACTATGAGCGAAAGCGTGAAAGACGCTATAGAGGTAGCACTCGGCGAGGCTATACACTTGTAATTGTGAATGGAACTATGAGCTATGAATTGTAGTTAACAACAAGCATTAGTAATAACGAAGGGGCTGATTACAGCCCCTTTTTGTTATTCGCTAATGAGAGCCTTTAAGGCTGAGCCAAATCTCACTGAGACAATACCTGAGTCTGCTTTTCATTCATATCGCATTGATATACGACGTTTTACAATGTCTTTAGGCTTCCGTTAGGATAAGTTTTAGATATGCATAGTTACCTTTGCTGTCCACCTATCAATTATTAGCCATTATGAGAAAACACCTTAGAACCTTCGGTACCCTCTTCGGAGGCATGATCATTGGAGCCTCACTACTCACTTTTTTTTCGTTTAAAGACAAAGACACTCAAGTCATCAAAGTAAAAGAAGTACCTGTTGAAGTGAAATATCACGGTCAGGTAGCGTACAAATGGTACTCGCCGGAACTACCAGACCAACTGGACTTTGCCGGAGAGAAGGTGCCGATGGAAAAAACGGACGTGAAGGAACAATTAGACCGCGAACTGATGTACAACTATTACCATCAGAACAGTACGGAATATGTACTTAAAATGGCGACACGCTGGTTCCCGGTAATTGAACCGATTCTACGTGCAAATGGTATTCCCGAAGACTTCAAGTATCTATGTGTTGCGGAAAGCGCTCTAAAAAATCAAACTTCATCGGCCGGCGCAGTTGGTTTCTGGCAGTTTATGTCAAGGACCGCGTCGGAATTCGGACTGGAAGTAGGAAAGCAGGTAGATGAGCGTTATAATGTTGTAAAAAGCACGGAAGCTGCTTGTAAATATTTCAGACAGGCTTACGACAGGTTCCACTCATGGACCGCTGCTGCAGCGTCTTATAATATGGGACAAAGTGGGCTGGATGCGCGTGCAACCTTCCAGAAAACAAAAGATTACTATAGTCTGCAACTTCCCGAAGAGACCATGCGCTATGTGCACCGTATTCTTGCGTTCAAACTTCTGATAGGAAATCCGGATAGATATGGCTTTCACCTTAACAAAGACGATGTTTATGAGACCGTCCCAACACGGCTGGTTGCTGTAAATTCCAGCATTCCCAACCTGGCCAACTTTGCCATAAAAAATGGAACTACCTATAAAACACTGAAAGAGTTGAACCCCTGGTTGCTTGATAAGAAGCTTACAGTGACCGATGGAAAAAGCTATGAAATAGCACTTCCGGTGAGCTAATTCAGACAGATATATAGTACATAAGAAAAACCGCCTCAGTCTGATGGCGGTTTTTCTTTTATAGCCTTGATAATTTTATATCTCCTGGGATTTTACCATGCTTCCCTTTCCGTATTTCACGAACATATAGAGATACAATACGCGGGATATACGCATCAGCCACGGCTGCAATACTATAGCCGCAGCAACTCCAACGCCAAGTGCATAGAAAATGCTGTTATCCTTGTAGGAAAGCCCGAAGACGATTGCATACAATATAAATGACGCGCCCATCAAGGCGAGTGTGAGTCCATAACTTACATAACCCGTTCCGTAATAAAAGCCAACTTCCAATTCCATTTTCTGACCGCATTCTGGGCATTTGTCAGGCATTTTCAACATATCCTTAAAAGGGAAAATACCGTGGTTGCAAAACATATCGCCTTTTCGGCAATTTGGACATTTCATTTTCAGCAGACTCGGTAACAATGCCGGTTTATGATCTGACATGATTTACAAATTTTAACCGCAAATTTACGCCAACTCTTTGGGAACAACGATGATAATGGTCGATAACAGCATACGTCATTTCAATGGATACCAAACGTCTACTCTGGGACAAAGACCTTATTGGCCGAATGTCTATCACGATGTTCCATTCCTGAACATTCTATCCTTCCGGATGGAAATGGCTATACACTACTCTTGCCTTTGATGCGCCGATAGCCCTTGTGAGCTCACGCTCTGTAAGGGTTTTAATATTATTCACAGATCGGAATTCCTTTAGCAGCTCAGTTGCCGTTCTTTCGCCGATTCCAGGAATGCCTTCCAGTTCGTTTTTGATCGTACCCTTGCTTCTGGCCTGCCTATGGAAGGTGATGCCGAACCGGTGCACTTCATCTCTTATCCTTCGGATCAGTAAATGTGCAGGACTATCGAACGGCAGCTGTAAAGGCTCTTTATCACCCGGGAAGAAGATAGACTCTTCCCTTTTGGCCAGCCCTACCACCGTCATTTTGCCTTTCATTTCCAGCCGTTCAAGGCTTTCCATCGCCGCGCCCAACTGCCCTTTACCTCCATCAATGATCACAAGCTGTGGCAGGTCCGCATTTTCTTCTTTAAGCCTTTTATACCTGCGGTAAACAATCTCCGACATGGAAGCGAAATCGTTTATTCCTTCCACCGTTTTGATATGAAAATGCCGGTAGTCTTTTTTTGAAGGCTGGCCGTTGACAAAACAAACCATAGCCGCTACCGGATAAGCTCCCTGAAAGTTGGAGTTATCAAAACATTCAATATGTACCGGTAATTCCTTTAGCTGTAGCGCCTTTTGCAATTCGCCCAGCACCGAAGCGTACTGTTCCTGTGTTTTCTTTTCCAACAGCAATGTGTTTTTCCGCTTTACTTCATCCCGGAAGATGGCGGCATTCTTCACGCTCAACTCCAAAAGCTTCTTTTTGTCGCCGAGCTTGGGAACGGTCACTTTAAGATCAGAATGGATAACGTCTATCAAAAACGGAGCGATCACTTCTTTCGCATTGCTTTGGTAGTCGTCTCTTAGCGTAGCAAGGGCAATGGCAAGGATGTCCTCATCGGCTTCATCCAATTGCTTTTTCACTTCTATGGTATTCGCGTATATAATGCTGCCGTTGCTCACCATCATATAGTTTACAAAAGCCGCGTTTTCATCGCTTAGAATACTGACTATATCGAGATTCCCCAGGTGCGGATTTACAACGGTAGATCTGCTTTGATACTGCTGCAGCGATTCTATCTTTTGACGCAACATCTCAGCCTTCTCAAACTTCATCTCTGTAGCAAACTGTATCATTTCTTCCTTCAAAAAACGAATCACTTCTCCGGTATTGCCTTTCAGAATGTGTCGTACCTGTTGCAGCTTATCCGCATAGTCCTCCTCGGTCTGCAATCCCTCGCAAGGGCCTTTACAATTCCCTAAATGGTATTCAAGACACACCTTAAACTTACCCTTGGCGATATTTGCCTGAGAAAGATTGAGACTGCAGGTGCGCAAGGGGATGTTTTGCCTGATGAGTTGCAGCAGTTCGCGTACACGACCTACGCTGGTAAAGGGCCCAAGATATTCGGAACCATCGCGGATAAGCCTGCGAGTGATGAAGACGCGTGGAAAAGGCTCTTTCTTAATAACAATATATGGGTAAGTCTTATCGTCCTTAAGATTGATATTGAAACGCGGCTGGTAATGCTTTATAAGCGAGTTTTCCAGCAGGAACGCATCATGCTCTGTTTCTGTTACGGTAAATTCTATAAACCTGATAAGCGATACCAGTCGCCTTGTCTTGTAATTATCTACTGTTTTATTGAAATAGGAACCTACCCGCTTCCTGATGTCTTTTGCCTTGCCTACATACAACAGGTTCTTTTGCTCATCATAATATTTATAACAGCCTGGCTGATGCGGAATGGAAGGTGAGACTTTACTAAACTCCTCTCTGTTCATGACAGTCTAAATCAGTACAAAAATCGGTATTCTGTACGGATATTCTTATTCTTGCCAATCATAGAAGATTCGAATTGCTGGATCTGGATGAGTTTGACCGGTATATAAAACAGTTTTTGTGTTTGGCTGCTGAATTTGTCTCCATCGGTCGTTTCGACGAATACGGACTTTATCTTATTCGTAAACGGATCGGTTGCTATCTGAAGCATTTGTGTGAATAGCTTTTTATTCTTTGCCTCATAGATATAGGTGCGCGAATTGGTAAGGTCGTCGTCCACGCTGGAAAAGCTGTACTGGTCCAGATACTTTGCATGACTAATGTCTGACTCGAAGAAAGGCTTTAACACCTTTGCCCAGTCCACTCTTGCGGCTGCTACTATACCCGAGTCTGTTACCTTTCCATCTTCGATCCTTACTTTTTCCAGACTAAAGGGTTGGCCCCAGTACGTTCGAAACTGATCACTGCCATATTCAATAATAGAGAAGTAGGAAGCACCAGTGTAAGGAGTCTTTGGCGGCTCTTCCTTCTTTTGACAACTTAACAGAACGGAGAGGGAAAAAAGCAGACAAAAAGTGGCAAATAGTCTATTCATACAATACTTTGCCCAAAGCTAATGAAGGGCGGAAAATAAACGGAACTATATGTAACTTTTTTAAGCGTCTCTGCATATCAGGCGGCGCGATGTCAAGTACTTACTATCTGATATTTTATGCCTGCTATATTAGTTCAGCTGGGGATTAACAGGCAGGTTAGCCAGGTAAGCGTATTGTTCGCCAAGCGATTTTATCGCCTCTTCCCAAATGTTTTCCGGCTCTGTTTCAAAAAGCAACTCAGGTGTCAGGTCGGTTACAATCCAGGCTCCTTCTTCCTTCTCCTTATCTAACTGTCCAGGTGACCAGCCGGAATAGCCTACAAACAGTCTCAGATCCATGGGCTGGTAGGCATTGTTTAGTATTGCCTCCTGAAGAGCTTCATAAGAGCCGCCCCAAAAGACACCGGGCAAAATCTCATTACCACCAAATTCCTTCGGCAGTCTGTGAAGCATATGTAGCGTATCTAACTGCACGGGTCCTCCCTGATAAACCTTTAAAAGCGGCGTATATAATTCAGGCAAAAGATCGCCCAATGTAAGTTCTGTAGATCTGTTTAAAATAAATCCAACCGATCCCTCATCTCCGTGTTCACAAAGCAAAATAACCGAACGCGCAAAATTGGGGTCAGCCAGAAAAGGCTCCGCTATCAGCAGTTTACCCGTTGTCAACGCTACATTTTTCGGTTTTTGCAGGTTCAAAATATCCATGACAATAAATTTATTAATTCAACTCTATTATTTTCAAAAAAATCTATGCCTCTTGATAGCATTTAAGCTTTTGTCCCTTTTTAGGTAGTTCGTATTAACACGCTTTTAGCAGTGAATGGCAAAATGGCTTTACATTTACTTTTGATTCTTTATTGCTCCACTGAATGTTTTTATACAATCTGCTTCTGTTTGTTTTAACCCTGCTAGGCGGCAGCGCCCCTTTGTGGCTAAAACGTATTGACGAACAAAGAACTAACTACCTGCTTGCATTTTCTGGCTCATTTCTCCTTAGCATCACACTGCTCCATCTGCTACCAGAAACATTTGAGGACCTGGGGCATGAAGCCGGCCTTTTTGTTCTTTTCGGCTTTTTCGTTCAGCTTTTGATACAAAGGTTTACGCATGGGGTAGAACATGGCCATACCCATGTTAATGTGGAAGACCATCATCACCACCATCATGGAGACGGTCACGTTCCATCACATACTATCCCATTAATGTCTGTAATTGCAGGCCTTTCTCTGCATGCTTTTATGGAGGGCCTTCCATTAGGCTTTAGCTATCGTTTCGAAGCCACAGAACCATCACTTTACCTCGCTATAGCTGCCCATAAGCTGCCAGAAGCAATGCTGCTGACCTCACTTGTGGTGCACAGAAAAGGTAAAAAAAGCGCTTTCCTTGTTTTGATCTTGTTTTCTTTCATCACCCCGGTCGCTTCAGTCCTTGCGAGCTTCTTGGGTAAAAGATACCTGCTAATGAGCAATGTGATCATGTGGTTGATACCTATTGTTGCGGGTGCCTTCATACACATTGCAACTACCATTTTCTTTGAAAGCGGCACACGGCAGCACATGCTTACATGGCGAAAAACACTGGCTATATTAATCGGCGTGGCGTTAGGCTTAACAACTCTTTTGTTTGAATAGGGGTACCTTTAAAAAGTAAGAAAAAGACTTGATGCGACAGCTTTTTACCACACTTGGGTGTTTATTAATTTGGCTGGGCGGTCATGCTCATGAGGGAGATCAGGTAAAAGATAAGCAAAGCCGTTCGCTGCTCTGGAAGATAACGCGGCAGGATATGAAGCGTCCTTCGTACCTCTTCGGCACCATTCATCTCCTTTGTCCTGACGACTATATATGGACAACCTCAATGCAAAAAAGCCTGGCCACCTGTCAGGAAGTTTGCTTTGAAATGGATATGGACGACCCTTCCGTGATGATGGAAGTAGCCACAGGCATGGTCGATAACAGTGGAAACCGTCTGAAGGACTATTTCTCGGAAGAAGACTATATGCTTGTATCCCGGTTTTTGAAAGACAGCCTCGGGATGAATATCCTTATGTTTCAACAAATGAAACCGGCTGCACTGCAAAGCCTTTTTGCCACCAAAGTTGTTAAGTGCAGCGAGCCTGTCTCTTATGAGGCAAACATTCTTGAAGATGCAAAAAAACTAAAGATGGGCGTAAGCGGCCTGGAGGAGGCAAAAGAGCAACTGGCGCTATTTGACAGCATGCCCGTAGACAGCGTCGTAAAAGACCTCGTAACGATGGCAAAAGATTACTCCAAGGAAAGGAAAGAATACAAGAAAATGCTTACTGCCTATAAAATGCAAGACCTTCCACTATTAAACAACATCATTCAGCAATCGCGCACAGAAGGCGGTAATATGGATGCTTTCCTCGACGATCGAAACAAAAAATGGATCGAACGGATGGAAGAACGAATGGAACAGAAGCCTGTTTTCTTCGCAGTAGGCGCAGGACATCTACTAGGCGAAAACGGCCTTATTCAGTTGCTGCGAAACAACGGCTACATGGTAGTGCCGGTGAAATAACTTCACGCTGTTGCGGCCAGTATCTTATCTAACGAAACTTTAGTAAGCGGTTTATTGAGAAAGTTAGCTACAGATTTATACCCCTTAGCTCTTATCATGTCGCTTTCGTTGATGGAAGAAGAAAG
>DATJDP010000087.1:0-10149 GCA_035497355.1 Flavipsychrobacter sp. | reverse complement strand
CGGGGAAGGTAAATCGCCTTTAGTTCGATGGTTCCGAAAATAAGGTTCTCATTTCTTGTTCTTATCCCTGCGCCAAAGGCAGTGTATATATCTGACTTCTTAAAAGGTTCATTTTCGAAAGACATTAGAGAAAAGCCTCCGAAGATAACAGGCGCAAAACGGAATCCCAGTATCTTCTTATTCGTGTACAAAACGGATTCACTATAGATACTGATACGCTTATTGCCGTTAACACTGTCGGAAGCAAATTCTGCAAGTCCATAGTTGTTATTGAGCCGCAAAGGTTCATATACTACACGGTTGTCCAACTGAGTATAACTCCATTTCATGTACTGCCGGAACTTCCATCTGTAGATATTAAAAAGCCTTGTAAAGAAGTTTACGCTTGCCAGGGTGCTTGCATCTTCAATTTTGCCATTGTGCAGGAAGCCCCCCAGTTTGAATGAGGCATTCACAAATCCACCCCGAGGCGTTACCAGATAGTGCTCCAATTGAAAGCCGCCGTAAGGACGCTCGAGATCCAATTGCTTATACCAGCCGCCCGTCAGGGAAATGGAAAAGCCGGTGGGAATATCTTCCGTGGTACCAAAGCCATAGATATAATTAAGCTTATAGAAGTCCTGCTTGAAAAAAGTAAGCTGTCCGAGTGCCGCCTCCTTACTGTTATAGACAGGGTCAAACTTGCCTTCGATCTGAACTGGCGTCCTTACGAAGTCCTTTTGAAAATACCTTCCCGCTAAAAAGAAGCGGTTTCTATTGCTGTTATAATTCTCAAATTCTGTAAAACGCTTTGTGCCGAGGTTATACCCCAGCCAGCCATCATAAAGATTGTATTGATAATTATAGAACTCAATGGAGGGCTTTCGGTAAACATTTGCTGACTGATTGAAACTGAGGGTTGCGCCACCAGCGAAATGAGAAAAGGGGGACACAAGCGGACGGTCGAATTGAATCAGGAAAGCATCTTCCTCTTCGAAGCCTTCGCTTCTGTCGCTATTAATCTTCGAGTAAAGCACCGTTCCATTTATAAAGCTTCCACCAATATTGTTTTTGCTGTATAGTACTTCATATGCTGTTTGGGGATGTCGATTTTCATCCCAGACACCGGTAACTTGTACCCTCTGTGCCATACCTGCAAGGTTTGCTTCCGCTACCCTTGCCTCCACACTGTTTAGCCGGGAAACACCTAAGAACCCCGTAAGGGTAAATAAGTCTTTGGTAATAATGATTATGTCTACTGAATCTGTTCTGCCAACAGGATTAACGAATATCCTTGCATCCTGAATGAAGTCGAGCGTCCGCAAGTATCGTTCATTGTCTGCGAGCTCATAGGCACTCACTTTTGTCCCTTCTTTCATAAACAGGTTCTGCCGGATAATAAACTCTCTGGTATCCGTATGAAGAGAATTAAGGATTTTAGTACCGATATATGTTATCCTGTTAGACGTGTCTGTAAATGTCTTGTCAAAGCCGAAATGCTCTACAAGGATGTAGCGGATAAATTTCCCTTCGTAGCGCTGAAACCGCGCTTCGCTTTTTTCAAACAGCACCTTGGTAGCGTTGATAGTATCGCTGGGATTCCTTCGGATAGAGCCTATTGCGTCCTGAAAGATATTATTGATAAACTTGTTTTTTGTAGAAACATTAAGCTTGTCAAGAATATCGGCAGTATCGGCTTTTGATTGGCCCAATGCATTAGCCGCCACTAAAGAACAAAACACAATAAATGCTATTTTATGAAATGCCGTCATTCTTTTCCGATACTGCTAAGCCGCAAAGTCTTGGTAACAAAAATCATACGACATTATTGAATTATATAGTCCTGCCATCAAATTTGTATTAAAAGGAGACGTTGTGTATTAAGAGACAATAAATGGGAAAATAATTCTTCAAATTCATGTAATAAACTGTGATTCACTGGGCCCTATGGTCAATTTTTTAGGTTTGGATATGTTTTTTTAAGAAAATCAATGCCTTTGGAATAATTTTTATGAGATTAAAAAATATAATTATCCCACTATGGCGTCTTTATTTTCCCTCAATATACCTTTTTGCGTGGTGAGTGGCAAAGCCATCATTCAAGGCACTGCTACTGGAAGCGTGTTACTGCCGTATCAGCTTTACGAAGTAAAGCTTCACGACGGAACTATTTTTAACCTCGAAGCAGTTCCCTTCGGAGACGGGTACCAATGGTACAGCATCGAAGCGAAAGATTTAGCCTCTTCTATCGGGCGCGAAATTGAAAGGTATTTCCACGCGCTCAGGAAAAAGCAAAGAAGCGTCGCTATGAGCTAGTATTCCCGGCAATCAGGTCAAGAAAATAAAAACCGCTGGTACCATCGCTTTCTTTGGCAGCGGGGTATTTCTTATAGACTATCTCTCCCTTATGAATCCTGATGGGATCGGAAAAGAATGGGGCATTATATACAAAAGAATGGTATTCTCCATTTTCTCCGCAAGGGTCTACATTGGCAGGTAAGTCGTCCAAAAGGTCTAAATCTACCTTTCGTCCCAAAAATTCCTTTCCAAGACATTTTTCATTCACGCAAACGATGATGGCTTCGATGCCGGTTGCTTCCAATTTTCTTACAAGTTCCGTAGTATTCATCTTCCATAACGGAAAAATCGCTTCCATTCCTATTTTAGCCAACTGACTTTCACGGTAAGCTTTCAGGTCTTCAAGAAAAAGGTCTCCAAAGACTGCAGCTTTAATATCCTGCGTCTTTAGTTTGGTAAGTGCCGATTCCATTTTCATTTGATAGATTTCATTGGCTGGAGAAGAAGGAAGATAGATCTTTTCCAGTGGCAGGTTCATCCTTGTTGCCTGCATTTCAAGCAGGCTTTCTCTTACCCCGTGCATTACTATTCTATCATTTTCCTTATTGATGGTAGTTAACAGTTGCACTACTTCATATTGAGTGTTTTGCTGCAAAAGAAAGTAAGCCATTGCGGCATCTTTGCCGCTACTCCAGTTAAGCACTGTCTTCATGATCGTCCGTTTATTGTTGCAAATGAATGTATTTTGCAGCTTCTAAAAAACCTTTTATGCCAAATGCCGTCATCACCGGGGCCACACATGGAATAGGGAAAGCAATAGCGGAAAAGTTTCTAAAGGAAGGGTTTTCGGTTGCTGTCTGCGCACGGACGGAAGCTGACCTTAAAACGGTAAAAGAGGAATGGAGCCAATCATTTGCCGGAGCACAAGTACTGGTGTACGCTGTTGACCTTGGTGATAGAGAACAGGTACAGTCTTTTGCAGAAAAGGTTTTAGAACAGTTTACTGATATTGATGTTCTGGTAAACAATGCCGGCTTATTCTTTCCGGGAAAACTGGCTGATGAACCAGAGGGTCATCTCGAGACTTTGATGAGCGTAAATCTTTACAGCGCTTATCATCTTACCAGACATCTGCTTCCTTCTATGAAGGAAAATAAGCGTGGGCATATCTTCAACCTTTGCTCCGTGGCTAGTCTGAAGGCGTATGAAAATGGCGGTGCATACAGCATTACCAAATATGCTTTACTTGGCTTTTCTGAAAATCTGCGCAGTGAATTAATGGAAGACAACATTAAGGTCTCTGCTATTATGCCCGGCGCTACATGGAGCCGCTCCTGGTCAGCAAGTGGCCTACCTGAAGAGCGCTTTATCAAGGCTTCCGATGTAGCGAATATGGTATGGGCTGCTTATTCACTTTCTGCAACCGCAGATGTAGAAACAATCGTCTTACGACCCCTTAAGGGAGATATCTAGTTATCTTTTAACTAAGCTTTAACCGAAGGCCTTTATTTACAAGGGCTTTCAAAGGTATTTTTGTGTTACATCTATCATGATCCGGTTAACACATATGTGTCGTATAAGTCTCTTTTGCCTGCTTGCAGTTTTAAGCAGTTGCTGGGCGTTCGCTCAGAACGCTGTCTTTTCAGCAAATGCAAGCGCTTCTAAAATCGGTATAAAGGACCAGATACAAGTAGACTATACAATAGAAAACGTAGAAAACCTTCGCTCCATTACCAAGCCTGACTTTAAAGACTTCAATGTTCTTGGCGGACCTTTCAGTAGTCAACGAAGCAATATTTCGATCTCCGGAAATAAAATGGTAAAGTCGGTAAGCATCACTCATTCCTACCTACTGCAGGCCAAAAGAACAGGAACGCTTACCATTCCCCCTGCATCGGCAAAAGATGCAGATGGCAATACCTATGAATCGAATGCGCTTTCGGTACAAGTGGTAAAAGGGTCGCTTGCTCCTCAGCAGACTGCAAGTTCAGATCCGTTTGATGATCCATTCTCCGATCCATTTGCTGCCGCTATGCAGCAACGGAGGCAGGCACTTCAGGCCCTTCGGCAGCAAAGACAACAACAACACGCCCAGCAGCAACAAGCCCAGATAACAGACCAGAACGATATTAGTAAGAACCTCTTTATCAAAGTAACTGTTGATAAAAGCAAGGCTTACGTGGGCGAGCAGATCACAGCCAGCTACAAGCTGTATGCACGCATTCCTATGAATATGTCCATATCAAAGCTGCCTTCGTTAAACGGGTTCTGGACACAGGATTTTATTATTCCGGGAAGTGGCGGCATTCGTCCGCAGGAAGAAATAGTAGATGGAAAAACATATCAGGTCTTTTTATTAAAGAAGTCCGCCTTATTCCCTCAGCAAACCGGCACGCTGACACTTGACCCTGCAGAAGCACAAGGCCAGGCACGTATCATTACTCAGGTAAAACAGCGAAATCCTTTTGGAGGCATGTTTGACGACGATCCGTTCTTTCAACAGTTTGGCAGTCTGATGATGAGTGATCCGTTTTTCAACGATGATTTCTTCAATACCATGGCGTACAAGGATGTTCCCGTAAAATTGAAGAGTGCGCCTGTAAAGATCACCATATTGCCTTTGCCTGAAAAAGGGAAACCAGCGGACTTTGGAAATGCGGTCGGCAACTTTACAGTAAATGCGAGCGTTGACAAAACCAACCTTACTACCGACGACGCGCTCACTTACACCATTCGTATAAACGGTAGCGGCAACCTTAAACTGATTCAAGCACCGAAACTGAATCTTCCTAATGGATTAAGTACATATGACCCTGTGGTGGTAGATACAATTACCGGAAGAACAACAACCATTACCGGTTCAAAAATTATCACTTATACCATCTCGCCAAATGTGCCAGGAGATTATGAAATCCCTCCTGTTCCATTTTCTTATTACAACCCTCAGACGAATGGCTACGTAACCCTCAATACTGCCCCGGTAAAACTTCGTGTTACAAAGGGCAAACATTTTAGCTCGGATATTGCACGCACGAAAGCGCTGACAGATATTCACCCTATCGTTGTAAAACCACTAAAGGAATTTAAGATAGCAGGTAAACCGCTGTTCTTTACCGCCACTTACTGGTCAATGTTTGCCTTACCGATGCTTGCCTTCTTTGGTTTGCTCGCCTGGAAAAAACGGGACGAAGAGCTTTCAAAAGATATCGTAAAGCTCCGTAACAGGCGTGCAAACAGAGTGGCTCTGAAACGACTGAACACTGCGCAAAAACTGCTTCAGCAAGGAAACAAGGCTTCATTTTACGAAGAAGTTTCAAAAGCTATCTGGCTCTATTTAAGTGACAAACTCAATATTCCACTGTCCGTTTTATCGAAAGAAAACGCCTTTGAAGCTTTGCAAAAAAGGCATATTGATCCCGCTTTGGAAAAAAGAATGGCTGCGACTTTGACGGAATGTGAAACCGCCTTGTATTCACCGTCTTCAGGAACCGTGCAAATGCAGCATGTATATAGAGAAGCGATTGAAATCATCAGCAAACTGGAGGAAACGATTTAAGCCACATGAATAGAATTCTCTTATTACTGCTTATTTTATCAACAGCCACCCGCACTTATGCTTCGGTTCCTTACAACCAGTGGTGGGAAAAAGCGAATCATTTTTACGAGAATAAAAGTTACGATAGTGCGGTTTTCTATTATGAAAAACTTACTGCTCAACATCCGGAAAATGCCTTGATCTACTTCAACCTCGGCAATAGTTACTACCGCATGAATGAAGTCGGCAATGCAGTGCTCAACTATGAGCGGGCATTGAAAATCCGGCCCGGCTTCAAAGAAGCGCAGGACAACCTGGAGCTTACACAAAGCCGCATTCCCAACAGAATTCAATCGTCGCAGGATATATTTTTCATTAGCTGGTGGAAGAGCCTCACAAGCGTAAGAATGGCTGAAGTCTGGGCTTTGATCACACTTGTTTTGTTTCTCGTTACGTTAACCATTTTTGTTCTTAGACGCTGGAATAAGTGGCCTGCGTGGATGAGGCCGCAGGTAACTCTTGTCACCTCGCTGGTCTGCATTTGTGCCCTGTTTTTAGCCTATGCATCTGCCAAAAGAAAGACAACGCATAAGCACGCTGTAGTAATAGAGCAAAATGCAGCTATGCGCGACAATATCAAAAGTACAAAGGCACAAACGTTAATTCCGGAAGGAACTGTTCTAAAAATAGAAAGTGAAGACGCCAACTGGGTACAAGTAAAGCTACCCAATGGTCGAAATGGCTGGGTAGAAAAAAATGCGATCGTACGGATCTGATTTACCATTTCGCTTTTCAATAACCTCTTTTTTTCGTTGGTTTGCATCAATGTTTTCCTACTGGGTAAAAACTCCGAAATGGCTGCCCAAGCTCTTCCCAAAAGAGCTAGTCTGGAGAATTGACACCGACACTGAGCCTACGGTTTATCTTACCTTTGATGATGGACCTCATCCTGAGGCTACTCTGTTTGCCTTAGAGCAGTTAAAGAAGTTTAACGTTCCCGCCAGTTTTTTCTGCATCGGGAAAAACGTAAGAGAGCATCCCGAGATTTATAACCGAATCATAGAAGAAGGACATGCTGTTGGTAACCATACCCAGAACCATTTAAATGGCTGGTGGAACGACAACCATACTTATCTTAATAATATTCTGAAGGCCAGGAAGCATATTTCAGCAAATATCTTCCGACCACCATACGGACGGATAAAGATATCCCAGGCAAAGAGGCTTTCAAGGTCGCGCCCTTCGTGGAAAATTTATATGTGGGATGTACTAAGCGGGGACTTCGATACGGCATTAAGTCCGGAGGAGTGCTTGCAAAATGTTTTGGAGAATATAGAGCCTGGCTCCATTGTTGTTTTTCATGACAGTGCCAAAGCTTTTCCAAGAATGAAGTTTGCGTTGCCTAAGTTTTTACAATTCTGCCAGGAAAAGAACTGGCAATTAAAATGCTTACCAAAATGACTTTTATAGATTCGCATACCCATTTGTACGACGAACAGTTCGATACGGATAGAGCAACCATGATTGAACGGGCGATCAACGCAGGAGTCGGAAAAATGTATATGCCTAATTGCGATAGTATTACCATTCCCGGAATGCTCGCTGTTGAAGAAAAATGGGAGAAGAACTGCTTCTCCATGATGGGACTTCACCCTGTATATGTGAAAGAAAATTATCAGAACGAACTTGCGATTGTAAAGGAATGGCTTGCCAAAAGGAAGTTCTACGCAATCGGAGAGATAGGCCTGGATAAACATTGGGACTTGACTTTTTTCGAACAACAGAAAGAGGCTTTCGCAACGCAGATCGACTGGGCACTTGAATACAGCCTGCCCATTGTGATCCATAGCCGAGAGTCTACCCAGGATTGTATTGACATTGTGCGCGGTAAACAAAATGGAGCACTTAAGGGTATCTTTCATTGCTTCAGCGGTACGCTGTCTGAAGCCGAACAAATAACGGAGCTTGGCTTGTCGCTGGGTATTGGTGGTGTTGTCACCTTCAAAAAATCTAATCTTCCTGAGATACTTAACACGGTGCGTTTAGAGCATATTGTACTCGAAACAGACGCACCTTATTTAGCACCGGTTCCTTATCGTGGCAAAAGAAATGAGAGCAGTTACATTCCCCTGATAGCACAGAAGATTGCGGAGGTGAAAAGCATCACCGTTGAAGAAGTCGCAATGATTACAACTGCAAACGCAGAAAAAATTTTTTCCTAACTGATTGAAAACCTATTTTTGCAGCCCTTTACGGAGAGGTGCTCGAGTGGTTGAAGAGGCACGCCTGGAAAGTGTGTATGCGGGCAACCGTATCAAGGGTTCGAATCCCTTCCTCTCCGCCTTTGCCCGCCATAGCTTTAGCAACGGCGGGTTGCTGAACTAAAGCTTTGAATCAGACTTTAGAAAGCAATTGAACTAAGCGGGCTTCGGCGAACGAAGTCCGCTTTTTTGTTCCTCAGAAGTCTTAATTTTCTTTTTTGACAAAATAAAGGAGCGACATTCCTGCCGCTCCTTTATTTAATCCGAACGTTTAACTTCATTGCGATTCTTAGTAGTAGGAATGGGATCAAAAGAAGTGCAACCAATAATAAAAGCGATATAACTTTCACCATTATTTCCATTCTGATCGATTTAAGAGTGATTACTTTTGTCAGTGGTGAAGAAGATAGGCCCTTCAATGCTGCCCATTCATAAATGTGCACAATAAATTTCGAAAATGCAATTTTGTCAGGCTTCTCGACTTCTCACATAGTGTTTATAAAAATCATAAGCGGACGCTTATTAATAATAGGTCCCAGCGATTCCACCATCTCACTTATGCAACATGTCGCTTATTTTTCTCCATTTGTCAAGTGTCAACTCACTGTCGCTTTCTATATCAAAATAAATAATTCGCATGGAGTCCGGATAGACATGGAAATTAAAGTGCGTCACCAGATTGGTTCCATTGTCTTCCCCCACTTTAATCCAATAATATCTACGGTCCGGCAAAGTAGGCGTATCTGCAATCCATATCTTTAAATTTCTTGTACCTTTTGTTTGTTTCTCGATATACCTTGCCCGTTCTTCCACTTCTGGCAGTTTAAAAATGGTATCAAATATTTTTTCTTCGACGCCTTCCTTGTTAGTTGAGCTGGTTGCTATTTTTGTCGAAACAACTGACTGAGGCTGAGAGAGATCACCTTTGGTTGTATCAGCCTTTTTTAAATTGTCGGATGGTTTCCTGCTCGGATTGCATGCAAGCAATGCGTAAAACAGAAAAATCAAGACTAAAATTTTGGCGAATGTCATTTTAATGGTATACAACTCATAAATCTGCATAATAAATTTCGAAAACGCAACCTTTGTTTGGCTACGAGACTTCACCCATTAGAACTTACAATGATTATAAGCGCCATTTTATGAATAAAGCCCCGCGGGACGCTCAGACCAGTGTGTTTATTGAGGCTTTCTCTCCGAAGAAATAGTTAATGGCGACTAACTCTTTTTTGCTTTAGTACTCCTCTTCGCAGCCCTGCCATGACAGCGGTTTTGAATCAACTGTGAAGAATAGATGGGCCCCATAGTTTGTAGACATCCGCTTGCACACACTATACAAACCACTGGTCGGAGCGTCTCGCTCTGACTTATTATTCGCAAGCGTCCGCTTGCACACACTATACAAATCTTCACCGCTCCGCCACCTCGTCACTCCTCCACCATCAACTACAAAAAAGGGAGCAATGTTTTGTCGCTCCCTTTTGTTTATTGGCCGTAAGAAAAACTACTGAATAACTACTGGCAAAGTCTTTACCACCTTCCCATTATCTCTAACTATCATGTAGTAAACACCTGATGCTACATTTACATCTTCGGTTAGCTGGGTTGTTCCTGCTTTAATGTTTCCGCTGTAGAAACTCTTTACTTTTTGTCCCATAGAAGAGTAAAGGGCAATATCTCCATTGATCGCTTCATCAAGCTGCAGGTTGATATTCAACTTGCCCTTCGCAGGATTAGGGAATACTGTAACGTTTGTGTTGACATCTCCGTTAATGTTGCCAACGGCGGTTATATCGCCTTTGCGAAGCAATAAAGTAAAGTCTTTTGTATAAAGCCCATCACGCAGGCGGAAGACGACGATCATATCTTTTGTGAAGGTTGCAGGAGGCGTCCACGAAAACGTGCCTATAAGGTCGTTTCCTGAAGAAAATGTGGTAAACGTCGCGGGATTGGCAAATTGGAACGCCTGACTAAAGGCATTCAGCTGCAGCCCGTCGTTATCAGGATCGTTTCCTAAAATCTGGAAAACGAATTGATGTCCCGGAATGTAATAACGGTAGTTGTAATGATCCGTTG
>DATJDP010000086.1:0-20660 GCA_035497355.1 Flavipsychrobacter sp. | reverse complement strand
GCAGAAAACACTTATAAGTTCACGAAACAATGAGCCGGCAAACCATCAAAAAGCTTCTCCTAATCTTGCTGCTCGCGGCAACTGGCAGCACTTCTTTTGCGCAGGGCGTTCCTGCTTATGAAGTAGACACCTCCGGTGGCGTGTTTAACTACATATTCCCAAACGCAACGCCTCTGGATCTGGGGTTTACATTGTGATTGCTCAGCAAAATTAATATAGTATACGACTTATCCATATCAGTATCAGGCGATTGTCATGGAATGCTGGAGTTGGGTTTGATGGGTATATTTTGCTTTTGCCATATCTTTCGGCGTAAGGTGGCTAGAATAGATATCTATTCCTAAATTTATATCTACTACAATGCACATTTATACCAATTGCCAAATCACTTAACATTTAACTCGCGCCGATGCAATTAAAGCTCTTTTCAACCATGGCGTTATTGACCTTGTTTGCGGTTCAGGTAAAAGCCGTCGGCAATAAGGACACGTTAACCGAACAGGAAATGCCCGCTCTGGAAAAAGGCTACCAGATATCTCCTTTATGGCATTTCAATCAACTGATTTACTACTCTGATAACTCTGATACCAACAATGCATCTGAGGAGCTTGAAAAAATAGACCCATACTATCTCTTGTGGGAATGGCGGAACTCACCCAATCCCGATAGCTGTTTGTCGGCTTATCGCCTTCGGTCAGAAGCAAGAGGGAAATTCGTAGCCTTGTACAATAATGTTTTGGAAGCACCAAAGTCTACGCCGTATTTAATGTTTCAGGCAATGGCAAATGAGGACCAGCGGATAAGAGCTTTGCTGGATAAATGTGGAGATACGCTTACCTGCCGCGTTTTTTTACGAAGAATGGAAACGAGTGACAGCATTCACTTCGCCTACTTACGTAGTTATGTCGGCAAATATGGTTGGCCAGCCATAAAAGATGGCTCTATGAATGCCACGCTTCTTGCTATTCATGACCACGCCAATCACAATTATTATATGCCCTATCTCAAAAACGCTGTTGCACGAGGACAGGCAGATATAGGAGCTTTGAGATTAATTAACCACTTCCTGACTAACCAGCAGAGTATTTCCAATACTGAACTATTAAAGCAGATCCAACAGAAAAACTACTTGCGGTTTGACGTAACAGAGGTTTTAAGTGACGCGATCCCCAAGTGTTTATATCGAATACAAAGTGCGTTGTTGCACACCTGTGGCAAAAAGATGCACTGTTATTATTTTTTTCTGGCACCGGACCAACAAATTTTCAATGACTGGTTCGCTATTCATGTAGCAAAAGAGACATCAGGGATGGAGAACCTTCAAAAGGCGCTACAGTTGTATTGTCCCACCGTTTTTCCAGATACCTATGTATGGGCGCAATACTACCTTGCATCAAATAAAGTAAAGCTAATAATGTATATAGTTTATGACTAAGGACCTCGCAGACTTATTTCCTGCGGGGCTGTCATGGCCAATTCGTCGGGCTTTGCAGTTTCCTGTTTTAAAAACAGGACACCTTTTTTTCCTTTTTCTACTTCTCAGCTCTTTTGTCTTGCACGCGCGCGACTACTCCTTTTATTATCGACAAACAGCATTGGCTGAGGAGAATCTGAGAAATGGCAGACTGACAGATGCGCTCAAGCACTATGACTCAGCATTTGCACGGTACGACTTCAAGTACGCCAAAGATTGCTATATCGCCGCACAAATAGCTGCCTATGAGGAGAACAACGAAAAGACGTTTTGGTACGTTACTTATGCTATTCGCGCAGGAGTGAAATATCAATGTCTGCAAAACAATAGCCTGTTTAAAAAGTTTTGGGAAAGTGAGTATGCCGGTACTGTCCAAAGGGAGAAAGATAGCAACCGCAGCGCTTATCTAAAAAGAATTGATCTCGAAAAGTGCAAAGAATGGTCGAAGCGATTTGAAGAAGAACAAGCGGTAAAAGGCAAAGGTGAAGTATATTATCAGAAGGTGGCGGATAATGTAGCAGCAATTGAAAAGCTACTTCGTCGGGGAATATTTCCCGGAGAAAGACTAATTGGAGTAGACAACAGCATTGCTGCAGCGAAAATACATGTCTTTCGTCCTGAAGATACATGCGCCTATGCTACCTCCAGAGCTACGCCAACGCTCAAGCACTACAAATATTCTTACGAAGTTTTTCGCTCGCAGCTAATAGAGGCAATGCTGGGTGGATATCTTCACCCATATGAACTGCTGGATATTTTTATCTTCAATAAAAACAAAGTAAGTCGCGTTGAACTGCCAAAAGAGTACAAAAAAGAACTAAGCCTGGATACAAGTAAAGAGAACGGATTATATTTCCAGAGGGCATTTGAACGCGGACACAGCGACAGCCTGACCGTATTAAAAAACAGGTTCGACTGGTATATACCCCGCCCAGGTAAGTATGAAGCTGAGGACCTCAGGCAACGCTATGGCATTGATATAGAAATAGGAAGCTGGATAGATTGGTGGAAGTCTCGTCAGTAACTGTTAAAGAAGAATTGCAATTGCGGCATTACAAAGTTGACCTCTCTGCCGCAGTTTCCTGTGCGGGTGCTTTATACCCAATATTGAATAGTTGATATGCAAGCTTTGTAGCATCTTCAGCGGTCTTGTACAGGAATGTCTGTTTCGGTACTACTGTGTTGCCGCTGGCATCCTGTACATAGAATACCACTTTTTTCTTATCACCCGCACCGGAAAAAGCGAGATAGGCCTGCGGAGCAGGCACTGAAGCGCTACTTGTCCAGTTGATATTACAGTCTTTCAGTCTTTCTATAAAACCTGCCGGTGCATTGCCGCTGGTGTGCAACCCCATGTTCATAGTAAGGCCGGTATAAGGAATGAGTTGCGGATAGTATTGGTACATGCGGTACATGCGATCACTGTAGGCATTATCGTCCTTACGCTCTTTGGCAATTTCTGCCTGCGCCTGAAGTGTGCGTGCTATCAGCAGCTTTTCATACTGCAGATCTATATCCGGGTCCATCAGCACTTCATTCAGTGTCTTGTTTGCTTCATCATAGTTGCCCTTTTCCATTTCCAGTCGCGCAAGGAAAAAGCGAAAGTATTTGAGGATATATTTCCGTTGGTCAGTCTTAAGCTCTTTTTGAAACTTATCTACAAAGAAGTTGGTACTGAAATCACGTATCAGGTACCATACTTCGTCCCAGGTTACGGTACTTTCAGTAGAGAACAACTTATAGATCACCCTGTCGCGCTCGGGGTTTTGGGAAAACTGGTTGATGATAAGAAACTGCTGCATGTACTTCTCCGCCGTCAGTTGCGCCATATTTCCCAGCACCGGGATATTATACCACCAGTTCTTGTGTTCAAACTTCTGCGCTTCTATTTCCTGGAGTTTGTGCATCAGCTTCAGGAGCTGAATGCTAAAATCATAATGTGTCTGCCCCAGCGTGGTGCCTATGTGCAACTCTTTAAATTCTGCCGCCTTATTTAAGTAGCGGTATGCTTCGGCCGTCTCTCCATCGTATAGCCTGCACCGCGCCTCTGCTATGTTATACCAGCCAAAGCCAGGTGTTGATCCGTTTGCCGTAATCATATCCCTTGTCAACTGTATACCGGCTTTTGGCTGCCCCTTGTAGATATTGAGTATGGAAAGATAGTAGACCCACTCCTGCAGGCGTTTATCTGGCTGCCGGTTCATGCTTTCCAGACGATACTCAGACTCTGCTTGCCGAAAGTCGCCGCAGATAGCGCGAAAAGTCGCGAAGTTATTATGAGACATCTGTCCGCCTTCGCGCAAAAGGTTGTAGTAATAAGAAGCAGAGTCAATCTTAAAATTGTAGCTATACAGCATTGCCTTATAATGATACACAGCCAACTTGTCCGGCTTTTCATACCCCGGCTGAAAGATCTTGCTATTTAAAGGCATGTTCCGGTAGATCTTTCTCATCCCCGAGTCCAGGTAGCTGTTAGCAAGCCGTTCATTGGCATCAATAGAGTTTCTGAGAAAGGGGTATTTGGCGCTGGTATAAAAACGATTGCGATGGACTGTCCAGCCCAGGTAGTTATACGCATCCATGTAGAAGTCGCGTTGAAAATTCCAGCGCACTACCCGCCTCAGCAACTCAAATACCTTTTCCTGCTCTTCCATATTGCTGTAGCAGGTCATGAGGTAATAAGCGGTAAGTGTATAATCGAGATGGAATTTATAAACATTGAAATACGTCATAAGGTCTGACGTACGGGTGCCGAGTTGCTTTGCATAGTCACGTTCCATCAGGCTCAGTGCCCGTTCCAGCGGTACAGAAGCGTTTTTAAACCCTAGATAGTCCGCAGCATGATTGTACTTATATGCGCCCTCGAACATCCAGCCTACATAATACGTGCTGTCTATCCTTTTAAACTCCCTGGATCTGGGCAGGGCATCATCACTGTTTACATCCACACCCATCCGCTTTGCATCTATCTCGTAGCGTTCTGAAGCCTTTTTCGACGCAAGCGATTGGCCCTTTGTCTGCCCGGCAAGCAGGAAGGCAATAATAAGAAGTAAATATTTACAGTTTGAAATACTCATGTTGCAGTTGGATGCGGGAAAATAACATCCGTTATGCGTAAAGCTTTAGCCGGGCGAGGCGCTCCATCTCCTTATTCACAATCGTTTCCAGCGCCTTTTGCCTGCCTTCCTTATTGCGGTAGATGAGGCGATGGTCTAGCACTGCACGTGCAATATCCTTTACATCGTCTTCTATCACAAAGGTCCTCCCCTTCACCAAAGCATACGCCCGCAGGCAGCGCAGGAATGCGATACCACTTCTGGTAGAACCACCGAGGGCTATATCCTGATGTGCACGGGTTTCGCGAACAATATGATTTACGGACCTTACGATCTCATCATGGAGGTATACCTGCGAAGACTGCTCCTGCAATGCTACAACGTCATCAAGGCTTAGCACCTGCTCCAGTTGCAGAAGGTTCTGAGCGATATCTAGGTATTCGCGGTAGATATTCAGTTCCACTTCTTCATCTACGTACCCAAAATAGATCTTCATAAAGAAGCGGTCTAATTGTGCCGCAGGCAGGGGATACGTTCCCTCCATCTCTATCGGGTTTTGCGTGGCGATGGTGAAGAACATTTTTTCGAGCTTCAGTGTTGCATCTCCAACGGTAATCTGGTGTTCTGCCATAGCTTCCAGCAGTGCGCTCTGCACCTTTGGGGAAGCACGGTTGATCTCATCCGCCAAGAGGACATTGCAGAACAAAGGACCTTTTTTAAATACAAACTCCTTCGTGCGATCGTCGAAAATATGACTACCGATCAGGTCCATCGGAAGCAGATCTGGTGTAAACTGAATTCTTTTAAACAGCGCACCTTCCGGTCTTCCCATGGAAGTATGCTCACCTTCGGCAAAGCCCGGGGAGGGGCTTCCACTGATACAGTGCGCCAGTGTTTTGGCCAATACCGTTTTCCCTGTTCCCGGATTATCTTCCATCAGTATATGTCCACCGGCGAGCAGGCTGGTAATAACGAACTCCACCTGCTGTCTTTTGCCACGTATTACTCTTTCAATCTGCGTTACCAGCCGTTGAATCGATTGTGTGGCATCTATAGTAAGGATATCGGAGGTCCCTTCCATTTTATGATCTAGGTTTATACAAGTTTACAGATTTATTAGACTGGTAGCGTTTAAATTTTTGTGAAAGGGCGAAGCATTCGGATTCCAAATGACATTGGTGAGTTTTTGTTCGTGGCGATATATTCAAGAGAGTGAAGACAATATAACGATGCAACGGGGAAGAGATGTCCCAGTCGCCCAAAAGAGTTAGCTGCCATCAACTATTTCTTCACCGAAGAAAGTCATGACTGTGGGTAGCTTCCGGTTTCACCGGAAATGGTAGGTTCCGGCTTACTTCGATTATGCGTTCGTCACTTCGTTCAGGGCGGGAATGACGCCAGCTAACTCCCGATATAATGCTTTCCCTTCTATAAGAATTAAAATAATTTCCAGGGAAATTGGCGATTAAGTGGATTTAATTGAACAATGTTTCAACTTCCTATTGCTTTTTCTCAACCACGATCAACATAGAGTCCCCCTCATATTCAGCGGAGTCAAATCAATATTCGATGCAAGCGAATGAACTTCGGACGGAGGCAGGTCAATATTGGGTAGAGGAAATGCAATATTGAAAGAAGAAATTTCAATATTAAGAAGAAGGAATTCAATATTAAACAACGCCAGAATAAGTTGAGAAAAGAAATCTCAATAGCGAATAAGGTCTGATTAAATCAACATAGAGAGCATGTAAATAGAAGTTGAGAGAATCGTTAATGAGATTGACAAAAATACTGTTGCCTTCGGCGGGGCAGCGAATTAGATAGGTACGGCTTATGTCTCTATCCCTGCTTTTCAGGCATTTATACATAAATAGTCGATTAGTTAAAAAGAACGCGGTTATACTATCGCGGCAAAACATCCGCGGTTGCAAGAGTTGTTCTGTAATGCCTTCTTCTCAAGTGGAGAAAAAATGGCTATGCAGTGTGGAGCGCGGCTTGATATATAAACATATCAAGTAGAATAACTTTTATTATACCATACGGCACTCCCGATTTTTTTCAATTCTCACACTTACAAAGAGTTACCTTCTGCCGGGCTTTGCCATTGCCTAATTGAGAGCAGGCCACTGTTCCCTGTGTAAAAGAAAAATATAACTTAGTGCGTTTAAACCTCCATTGAAACCCGGTTCTTCGAAAGGAGAGCCGCCAAAAACATCTTTAGATGCAGCAATTTTTTATCCGCGGAATTGCCCTGATAGCTTTTAGCATTATCCTCGCGCCGCAGAGGGCGTTTGCGCAGGCGCAGGATACCGCTTTGGATTCGAAACAACTGTTGTCGCTGAGCCTTGAGGAGCTAATGAATATAGAAATTCATTCGGTTTCAAAGCGGCCCGAGAAACTCTCCGAGGCAGCTTCTGCCATACAGGTAATTACTCAGGAAGACATCAAACGCTCCGGTGCTACTAATCTTCCCGAGGCGCTGAGGCTGGCTCCCAATCTGCAGGTTGCGCAAGTGAATTCCCATGCATGGCTGATAAGTGCAAGGGGTTTTGATGCGATCTTTTCAAATAAGCTGCTGGTGCTTATAGACGGAAGAAATATCTATTCCCCCCTTTTCGCAGGCGTATCGTGGGATGCACAAAATGTATTGCTGGAGGATGTGGACCGCATAGAGGTGATAAGCGGACCGGGAGCGACGCTTTGGGGTGCTAACGCAGTAAATGGAGTTGTAAACATCATTACAAAAGATGCTAACAGCACGCAAGGGTTCTATATGTCTGAATCGGTCGGCTCTCTCTATAAATACTCTGCCTCTGCCCGCTACGGCGGAAAGATTGGCTCAAAACTTGCTTATCGGGTGTATGGAATGCGTAACAGCTACGATACTACCTATATAAAAGATAAGGCCGGAAAAGACATCAGCCAGAATGATGAAGCAGAGATCACACAGTTAGGCTTTCGTATCGACTATACCCCTTCGGAAAAAAGCAATGTGATGGTTCTGGGCAACTTTTATGTAGGTAAGGAAAACGCCAGGCCGGAAAAGTCTGGCATAGATGGACAAAACATAACCGGAAGATGGACCCGAACCTTTTCTCCAAATTCAGAGCTGGTAGTACAGGCATTTGTTGACCGCACCTGGAAACGTGATATCCCGAGTTTAATAAGCGAAGAGCTTTACACTTACGATATTGACCTGCAGCATCGGTTCCCAATTGGCAAACGTCATAGCCTGCTCTGGGGAGCGGGCTACCGGTTTATGCGCGATGAAGTAATAAGCTCCACGACATTTGTTGGCATCGTACCAAATCTGCGGAATATGGATGTTGTGAATGCATTTGTGCAGGATGAGGTAATGCTATGGAAGGATCGTCTGAAACTGAGCTTCGGCTCAAAAGTGCAACATAACGTCTTCACGGGATTTGAGGTGCAACCGGATGCGCGTTTAGCATTCATGCCAAATGAGACTAATACGGTGTGGGCTGCTGTTTCGAGAGCCGTAAGAACACCAAGCCGCTTTGATAAGGACTATTTTCTGCCGTTTTATCCCGTTCCTGATTCGGTGCCAAGCGTGCAAGGCGGTCCTGACTTTATTTCTGAAACACTTATAGCTTATGAATTAGGGTACCGTGTACGCCCGTGTCGCAACCTGTCACTCTCACTGGCTACCTTCTTCAATAGCTATGATAATCTGTACAGCGTAGAAGCAGTTCCGGGAACACAAACGTATCATATCCAAAACGGAGGCGAAGGCCATTCTGTGGGACTGGAGCTTTCCGGAAATTATCAACCTTTTGAGTGGTGGCGTCTGCGCGGCGGGTATACCTATTTTCATAAAGAAATCAGGAACAAGCCCGGCCATAATGCCGATTATTATAACCTCGGTTTAGACCCTGAACATCAGGTAGTGCTGCAGTCTATCATGAGTCTTCCTTATCACTTTCAGTTGGATGTAGCAGGCCGTTATGTTGATGATATACCAGGCGCAATGGGCGTGTCCGACTATCTTGCCGCCGATGTACGGATCGCATACGTGTTGCGCCAATTCGAGCTTGCCGCCGTTGGAAGGTTGTTTAATGACGATCACTCAGAGTTCGCAGGCACCTATATCCCCCGAAACTTTTACCTTAAACTTACATGCCGCCTATAAAAACCAGAATATTTTCCCTGATTTCTATCGCTTTGCTGTGCTGGAGTATTGATGCGCATGGGCAATCGTCTGTAGACCGCGTAAAAGCGGCTTTCCTGTTCCACTTCACCCAGTTTGTTGAATGGCCGCCAAGCGTATTGCCTGCTGACAAATCGCCGCTGGTAATAGGTGTATTAGGCGAAAGCCCCTTTGACGCTTACTTAGAGGAAGCGATATCCGAAGAAACCGTGCAGGGGCATCCTGTAACGATACGGCGCTACAAAGACGTAGCTGAAATAAAGACCTGTCATATCCTTTATATCAACCTGCCTTCCGGCACCATCCAAACCGTAATATCGCAGCTCAAAGGACGCTCTATACTTACTGTCAGCGACAAGAAAGGCTTTTTACAAACTGGTGGAATGATCCGCCTGTTTTCTGAAGACAACAAGATTCATTTCAGAATAAATCAGGTAGCAGCACAGGCGGAACATCTGGTGCTAAGTTCCAAGCTTTTAGGCCTTGCAGAGATATATGAAGGGAAAGAAGGGCAACGTTAAAGATGTATGCCCTCCAATAGTTGTTGACTCTTCATATCTAATTCTTTCAATGTCGATAGAAGACTCCCTCTTTATCTACACCAGATTAATATCAAAGTTTACCAGTTCTACAAATTCGTCTATCCGGCTTTCTATTTCTTCCTTTGTCAGCTCCTGCAGGCGGGAAGGACCAAACTTCTCTACACAGAAAGAGGCCATGGCAGAGCCCACGATGATGGCGCTCTTCATGTTCTCAAAAGAGATGTCTTTAGTGCGTGCCAGATGGCCGATAAAACCTCCTGCAAACGTATCGCCGGCACCGGTAGGGTCAAACACATCCTCCAGCGGCAGGGCTGGTGCGAAGAACACATTTTTGCCATGAAACAACAACGCACCGTGCTCCCCTTTCTTAATGATCACAAACTTCGGCCCCATCGCCTGAACCTTAGCCGCAGCCTTCACCAAGGAGTATTCGCCGCTCAGTTGCCTTGCTTCGCTGTCATTAACAAGCAATACATCCACCATTCCGATGGCCTTTTTCAGATCATCCATCGCTGTTTCCATCCAGAAGTTCATCGTATCGAGCACAATCAGCTTCGGGCGTTTTTGCAACTGGTTTATCACGCTGATCTGCACTGCCGGGGCAAGGTTTCCCAGCATCAGAAACTCACAGTCCTGGTAGCTGTCCGGCAACTGAGGATTGAACTGAGCCAGCACGTTCAGGTCTGTTACGAGGGTATCTCTTGTATTCATGTCTAAATGGTAGCGGCCGCTCCAGAAAAAGCTCTTTCCGTCTTTCACCACTTCCACACCTTCAAACTCCACACCTCTTTTCTTCAGCGTTTCGATCTCATCTTCCGGGAAATCGCCGCCGATGATCGAGACTTGCTTCACAGGTTGTGTAAAGTTGGAGGCAGACCATGCCACATAGGTTGCGGAGCCGCCAATGATACGGTCTACTTTTCCAAATGGTGTTTCCAGCGCATCAAAGGCCATGGTACCTACTACTATTAAAGACATGCTTGCAGAATTTTTCGCGAAGGTAAAGTTAATGTGGGAATGTGAGGAATGTGGTTGGAAGGGTTGGAGGTGGTTGGAAAGGGTTGGAAGAGTTGGGGGTGGAAGGAGTTGGAGGGGGGTGGAAGAGTTGGGGGGGAGGAGTTGGAGGGGGTTGGAGGTTGTTGGAATGTGAAAAATGTGTTCTTGACAATATGGTCGGCTTCTGTTTTATGACAGGAACAAAATAAGCAAAGGAGCTTGCGTACTTTTGCTAATTCAAGGGCAATCATATTAATCGTATAAATCCTGGTTCAGACAATGAAAGCAATGATCTTCGCAGCAGGGTTAGGCACGCGGCTGAAACCGTTTACGGACCACCACCCCAAGGCACTTGCTGAGGTGAGCGGAAAGACTTTGCTGGAACATGCCATCCGGTACCTGCAGCGTTTCGGTATAGAGGATGTGATCGTAAATGTGCACCATTTTGCTGAGCAGATAGAAGCGGTAATCGAGGAGAACAGCGGGTTCGGGAGCTGGGTTACTGTCTCTGACGAGCGGGAAGTGGTGCTGGAAACAGGCGGCGGCCTGAAAAAAGCAGGCTGGTACTTTGAGGGGGAAACGGATTTTGTGGTGATGAATGTAGATGTGCTTACCAATCTTGATCTCGGCAAAATGATAGAAGCCCACCAGCAGTCGGACGCCATGGCTACTCTGGCAGTAATGGAGCGCAACTCTTCCCGGCAGTTGCTGTTTGACGAACACATGATCCTCTGCGGCTGGACGAACAACAGTACAGGCGAACAAAGGATTTCCCGCGAGGTGCTTTCACTCCGGCCTTTTGCCTTCAGTGGTGTTCAGGTACTCTCAACGGAGATATTCGACATGCCGTTTCAGGGTAAGTTCTCAGTAATAGATGTGTACCTGCATTTCGCCAAAACGAAGCTTATTAAGGGTTACGACCATACGGGTAATATCTTTATAGATGTAGGCAAGCCGGAAAGCCTGGAGAAAGCAGGCTATTTGTTTGGGAATTGAGAGTTGGGAATTATTAATTACTAATTATGAATTATGAATTGGGAATTGAGAGTTGGGAATTGATGATAATTCATAATTAGTAATTCATAATTCTTTTTCCATTTTCAATTAATTCCCTTACCTTCGCCATCCCAAAATTGAGACCATGCCAAAGGTGAAGACTCATTCCCGTGCTAAAAAAACTTTTAAAGTAACAGGTACGGGCAAGATCCGCAGGTTTAAAGCGTTTAAAAGCCACCTGCTGACTAAAAAATCAAAGACCCGCAAGCGCCATTTGCGCCAGGCAGCTTACGTTCACCCTGCGAACGAGAACCTGGTGAAGCGTATGCTGGGTATGCGTTAATCGCATCGAGTTCCCCGGCACGAATAGTAACCGGGTATTAAGTAACTAGAAAAACAAAAAAAGAAAATGCCACGTTCAGTAAATGCGGTAGCATCCCGTGCAAGAAGAAAGAAAATCCTGAAGCAAGCAAAAGGCTTCTATGGCAAACGTAAAAATGTCTATACCGTTGCCAAAAACATTTTAGAGAAAGGTCTTGGTTATAAGTACACCGGCCGTAAATTGAAGAAGCGCGATTACCGCTCTTTGTGGATCGTTCGTATCAATGCTGCCTGCCGCGAAGAAGGCATCAGCTATTCACAGTTTATGGGCAAGCTGTCCTCAAAAGGAATAGACCTGAACCGTAAAGTACTTGCCGACCTTGCAATGAATGAGCCAGCTTCTTTCAAAGCACTGGTAGCACAGGTAAAATAGTTAACAACAAGCTATAAATAAGTTGAAAAAACCGCTTCGTCCGAAGCGGTTTTTTTGTTGCTGTACGATTGAGCTTCTTTTACTGTTTCATCAGCCGCGTTGTATGCTGAGCGCCGTTGTTGTCCGTAAAACGAAGAAGATAAACGCCCGCTGGCAGTGACTTGATGTTCAAGTGATCATTAGCTCCTTTTAAGGTATATCTTCCGAGCTTTTGGCCCTGAAGATTGTACAAGTCTAATATCATACCGGCTGTAGCATTGATGATGTTTATCTCTTCTGAGCCGGGATTAGGATAGACGGACACATCTTGCTGTGAAGGAACATCGTTAATGCCCGTGGTGCTGATGTTGACCCAATGACAGATACTGTTGCTGCCGCAGCCATTTACTACGGTAACACAAACGGGATAGTTGCCTATGGCTGTGTACGTATGAGAAGGATTGGCTATGCCGGAAGTTGTTGTGCCATCCCCAAAGTTCCAGACTATGGAAGTGTAAGGAGTGTCGCCATTGTAGCTTACGGAATAGCTTTGTCCGCCGGGCGAGGAGGTAAGGCTGAACTCCGGCTGTAAGAGATTGCAGTTGCAGGCAACGTTTTTATATTTGGCAATGAACCAATCGTAGTAGTTGGACACAGCCGAAAGCGCAGTACTGCCAAAACTGAGGCTATTATCGAAAGAACCGCCTAGGTATAGATTGCTGTTTTTATCCAGAGTAATAGCTGGAGTTACACAACTTTGACTCCGGTTAAGGCTATCTATTTCTATTACGCTTCCTGTGCCTGCATCCAAATGCGCCAGGAAGATATTAGTAGAATAATTGGCGGGGCGGGGAAGTATTTGATTATCCCACCACAAAGAGTCATGATATTCCCCTGCTACTACCACCCTATTGTTCTTGTACTTTATATCGTCAATATAAGGTATCTGACTTGTAGCGGCATGGCTCACCCACAGCCTATTGCCATTGCTGTCCATTGCCATTACAAACAGCATTCCTACATACATATTGGCTGCATGAGGATTGACAGCGGTATCGCCGTTAAAAACACTTCCTGTTTCAGTGTAGCCGAATATATAGACGTTCCCATCCTTGTCTATATCTGGTTTCAGAATGCCGCAAAACTTATCCGGGCTACTTTGTTTCATCCAGGTATTGCTTCCTGTTCCGGTGAATGCAGCCAGGAAGCCCGGAGCGGCATCATTGCCAACCGTTGCAACAGTGTTAGTACCAATAACCACATTCCCCAAATAGTCCGGATAGGCACTGCCGGAAATGTAAAACTTATTGTTCTGTACATCTTGTGCGAAATGCAAATCGGAAGAATTAGGTGCTTTGCTGCTGCTCATGGACAATGGAATGAAGTTCTGAAAGCTGCCCGTAGCGTTATATTTCAGCACACCATATTGGTTATTAGTGAGCGAGAATGCACCTCCTGCATAGCTGCCCGGATTGAGGTAAGCACACCAATTTACGTCCCCGTTTTCAGTTACGGAAAGATCTAAAGACGCACTGCTATCGATAGCAATTGCATTAAGTGCTGGGAGCCGAAGCCATTGAAATGCCCCGGCGCTATTGTATTTAAGCAGAAATAGCGTGGACGTTGGGGGTGTTAAAACAGTATCCGAATCGAAGAACACAGAGTCAAAGGCGTAACCTTGTCCGGCAATATAAATTCCTTCCAATGTATCAACCGCCAAACCACCGTTCAAAGCAAAACCATTATTTGCCTCAGTCCTGATGGTCTTCATCCAGCGAAAGCTACCATTACAATCCCAACTCGTGAGGGAATACCTGCCACTGCTGTCCGAAGCAGCGATGTGTCCATCTATATTAATTGTACCATAGTTATCTGATAGCACATAAACATTACCGTGTTTATCAGTTATCATTTCGTTTACGGCATTCGTTGCGGCGTTGGAGGAATTTATCGCATAGCCGTGTTTTATCCAGTCAGGAGTTAGGTTCTGTGCTTGGGAAACAGTCGAAAAACAGGCAATACAAAGGAATAGTACAATGATCCGGCAGGATACTTTTCTTTTCATTAGAAAGATGCTTTAGAAGGTTCACTTAAAACCATCTGCATGGGTAATCATGCAACTGAATGGATATATAAATCTAAATAAAATAGCTGTAATGTCAATGCGAGTGGCAGTAAAAGCAAAAGGCGAACCTTCAACAGGTTCGCCTTTCGTTTTTTTCAAGTAATTGTTTTCTAATGCGCTTCCAGCCAGTTCTCTCCGACGCCTGCTTCTGCCACCACGGGGACACCGTTTGGAAGCTCCATGGCTTTTTGCATCCCTTCTTTTATCAGTGCCGTTGCCTTATCTACTTCATTTTCCGGTACATCAAACACTAACTCATCATGCACCTGCAGGATCATCTTTGTGTGCAGTCCCGCTTCGCGGATCAGCCGGTACACCTGCACCATGGCCAGCTTGATCATATCTGCGGCAGTGCCCTGTATCGGCATATTGATGGCATTGCGCTCTGCATAGCCGCGCACGGTCTGATTGGACGAATTGATATCCCGCAGCCAGCGTTTACGGCCCCGCAATGTTTGCACATAACCGGTCTCGCGGGCAAAGTTCATCTGGTTATCCATGTACTGCTTGATGGACGGATACTGCTTGAAGTAATTGTCAATGATCTCCTTCGCTTCCGTACGGGAGATGCTGAGGCTTTCTGCCAGTCCCCAGGCGCTTTGTCCGTAGATGATGCCAAAGTTCACAGCCTTTGCGGCACGCCGCATTTGCGGTGTTACCTCGGTTTCCTCCACGCCATACACCTTTGCAGAAGTGGCGGTATGGATATCTTTATTTTCCTTAAATGCCTGTATCATGCTTTCATCGCCGCTGATAGCGGCAATGATGCGCAGCTCTATCTGGGAATAATCGGCAGAAAGCAGCTTCCACCCTTCCCCTCTTCTTACAAATGCTTTTCTTATTTCCCTGCCTCTGTCGGTGCGGATAGGAATATTTTGAAGGTTAGGATTCGTGCTGCTCAATCTGCCGGTGACGGCCACTGCCTGGTTGAAGCAGGTATGCACCCGTCCTGTTTTAGGATGGATCAGTTGTGGCAATGAATCAATATAAGTGCTTTTGAGTTTGGTCAGTTCCCGATACACCAGGATGTCTTCAATGATCTGGTGTTTGTTGCGCAGCTTCTGAAGCACATCTTCGCCTGTTGCATACTGGCCGGTTTTCGTCTTCTTGGCGCTGTCCAGCTTCATGAGATCAAACAGAACCTCGCCAAGCTGCTTGGGGGAGCCAAGGTTGAACTTAACCCCTGCATGACCGAACACCCTTTCTTCCGCCTGCCTTATCTCAAACTCCATCTCTTCACTGTACTCTTTCAGGAAGTTCACATCAATGCCTACGCCTTCGTATTCCATTTCCATCAGCACCGGCAGCAGCGGGTTTTCTATCTCCTCCAGCACGGGGCGCACCTCCGCTTTGTCCACCATAGGGTCAAAGCAATGCTTCAATTGCAGCGTTACATCTGCATCTTCCACGGCATATTCCTTTACCACTTCCACCTCCACATCCCGCATGCTCTTCTGGTTCTTTCCCTTACCGATCAGCGTTTCAATGCTTACGGGCTTATAGCAAAGGTATTTGGCGCTCAGCAGATCCATATTGCGCTTGCCTTCCGGCTCTATCACATAGTTGGCCAGCATGGTATCGTACAGCTTTCCTTTCAGTTCAAAACCATAATGGCGCAGCATCGTCATGTCGTACTTTAGATTCTGACCGATCCACAGCAGCTCCTGTTTCTCAAAAGCCGCCTGAAAACGCTGCAATATCTTTGTCACCTCGTCTCTATCCTCAGGCAACGCTACATAGTATCCTTCGCCTTTCTTCCAGCTAAAGCTCATGCCGATTATCTCGGCCAGCATCGCATCTATATTGGTTGTCTCGGTATCGAATGCCAGTTCCGTTTGCTGTATCAGTTCTGCCACCAGGGCGTCAATAGCTTCAGTGGTAGTGATCAGTTTATAATCATGCGGTATCTGTTCTATTGTTTTAAGGTTTTCGGGCACCACCTCTTCTGCTATCTCCGTAGCCCTTTCTACCACGCCGGCCACTACTGCCGCGCCGTTCGTACGGCCATTGGTTGCGCCATTTCTGATAGGATTGCCGAAAAGATCGGTAGGAACCGCGCCGCCTGCCTGATGCGGCAGACCAAGCTCCTCTCCCAATATCCTTTTACCAAGGGCTTTAAACTCCAGTTCGTTGAACACCTCTTTCAGCGATTCACGGTTCCAGTCCTTCACCCGAAAGTTTTCCTCGTGAAACTGAATAGGAACGTTTGTAATAATAGTTGCGAGCTTTTTGCTCAATAAGGCGCTTTCCTTGCCATTTACGATCTTCTGGCCCAGTGCACCCTTTATTTTCTCAGCGTTGGCTACAACGTTTTCCAGTGTTTCGTACTCTGCAAGTAGCTTGGCAGCTGTCTTTTCGCCCACGCCCGGTATGCCGGGGATATTATCCACCGCGTCTCCCATCAAACCGAGTATATCAATAACCTGATCTACTGTTTTGATATTCCATTTGGCGCAAACTTCAGCAGGACCGTAGATCTCCACACCGCCACCCTGATAGCCCGGCTTATATATAAACACCTTTTCGCGAACGATCTGGCCATAATCCTTGTCGGGAGTTACCATATAGACCGTGTAGCCAAGATCGGCAGCTTCGAGTGCAAGCGTACCAATAATATCATCGGCCTCATAGCCGTCCAGCTCGAGGCAGGGAAGGTTAAAACCCTTAATGATACGCTTGATATCGGGCAGGGCAGATATAAGGTCTTCCGGCGCTTCCTGCCGGTTGGCTTTGTATTCGCTAAAATCAGTATGCCGCTCTGTTGCCGCTTCTGTATCGAAGACAACGGCAAGGTGAGTAGGGCGTTCCTTATTGATCAGGTCGAGCAAAGTGGTAGTGAAACCGAATTGCGCATTGGTGTTCCTCCCTGTGGATGTGATGCGCGGACTGCGGATCAGTGCATAATAGGCGCGATAGATCAGAGCCATCGCATCCAGCAAAAACAGCTTTTTTTCTGGCATGCAGCGAAGTTAAGGATTGAGGACAATGATGGGAAGGGAGGCCTTATTTGATAATAATAACCCCTACACCCAACGTTTCCCCTTTTAAATATTTTCTAATCGTTGCGCTAAGGTGGGTGAGTTCGCGGTAAGTATTGTTCATGGCAGAAAGGACAAAAACGGTTAAAGTATATTTTTCAAAGTTCTGTTGGTATTGCAGGTTTTTATCGAACGTCAGTAAGGCGTCAAAGCCATTATCCTCCATAAGCTTAAGTAAAGCGCCATTCTTAACACCATTCCAGCCCATGTCTCTCACCGTAAAAATATCGTGTTCAGGAAAGTCAAGCTTGAGTCTCTTAGGAAGATTTTCGTCAAGCAGCAATTTCATAAAGCTTCAGCAGATTTTTTGAGGTGAGGAACTTGTTCGCTATTTCCAGCGTTCCGATTGCCTGTTCTTTGGATACAGTCGGGAAATCTTCCAGGAAATCTTCGAGCGAAATACCATTCTCAAGATGATCGAAGAGGGTCTCTACAGGAACACGAGTGCCTTTAAACACCGGCTGTCCGCCAAGTACTTCAGGATCGGAAGAAATGAGATTTTTCAGTTCCATAACACAACGAAGTTAAGAATTTGAGTCAGCAGGACATCAGTTTAGTACACATTATCGAAGATTCCCATTATCCACATCTCTAGTTCGACGGAGTTCCAGCTTGAAAAAGCTTCAACTGGCATTGGGCGAAGTTTATCTGGCATTGAGTGAAGAAAGACCCGCCTTGTTGAAGACTTTCGGGGTTTAAATGCCTTTAGGTCAGAAGCAGTCTGCCTTTTTGAAGATCATGCAGGGGCAAATCATATATTGAGGAATCGCCTTTAAACCAAATACTTTTCAGGAGAACCTCGTCTTATGATATAATGACAAGAACATATTTCATAGACAGGGGGAATACCATACCGGTAGCCGCCGCAATTCTTATTGTAGGTCTGCTTTTCTGGATGGACGAAGGTTATTATGACTTTCGCTGGATGCGCGACCCGGGAAACTGGCTGGTGTTTGTGCTTTACTGCTGTGGCTTCGTGCTCGGCGAATACTTTCTAAGCAAAGTCCTGCCGCAAAACATCAAAGGTGATATGAGAACATTATTGATTATAATGATCGGAATACCTGTTGGCTTTTTGTTTACAATGGCAGGGCTTTTCGGGATAGGATTTCTGTTAACCCTACTTGTTTGACAGCCGGAAATTTTTTCCCCCTTCCTCTAACCTGCCGATTATACCGCAGGTTTTTTACTTTTATTTCAAATTTCCCCCACATGACAAGAAAATTAGCCGGCGTAGCACTCGGTGCCATGCTCACACTTGCCGCCTGCAGTAACAACAATCAGGAAAAAACACAGCAGGAGGCGCAACAGTTTATTGACAGCTATACAACGCAATACGTAAAGCTATACACCAACTCAAGCGAGGCACAGTGGAAGGCCAATATTGAAATAATACCGGGTGATAGTACCAACACGATGAATGCACAAAAGGCAGATGAAGCGATGGCGGCATTCACCGGCAGCAAGGAAAATATTGAACAGGCAAAGAAGTTTCTCGAGCATAAAGACCAGCTGACTGATATACAGCGCAAGCAGATAGAACTGATCCTCTACTATGCAGCTAACAATCCGCAAACCATACCGGATATCGTAAAACAGCGCATCAAGGCCGAAAATGAGCAAACACAGCAGCTTTACGGATTCCAATACCAGATAGGTGATAAAAAGGTAAGTACGAACGATATTGACGACATACTGAAGAAAGAAACCAACCTCGACAACCGCCTTGCCGCCTGGAATGCCAGTAAGGAAGTGGGTAAAAAGCTCAAAACCGGTCTCGTAAACCTCCGGCAGCTACGCAACAAAACCGTTCAGGAACTTGGCTATCATGATTTCTTCAGCTATCAGGTGAGTGATTATAACATGAGTACCGATGAGATGATGCAGACGATGGATAAACTGATGCGCGAACTCTATCCGCTCTATCGCGAGCTGCATACCTGGATGCGCTACGAACTGGCCAAAAAATATGGCGCGAAGGAAGTGCCGGGCTACTTGCCCGCACACTGACTGCCTAATCGCTGAGCACAGGACTGGAACCCTGCCGTGTCTATGAAAGGAATAGACCTCGACGGCGTGCTCAGCAAAAAGCCGAAAGAATGGATTGTGCATGAAGGGGAAAAGCTATATACAAGCATTGGCTTCGGCAGCCTTCCACAGACCTTCTGGGAGAAATCGAGCCTCTATCCATACCCGGCAGACAGCAATGTAAAAAAGAACAATCACGCCTCTGCATGGCATATGGACCTGAACAAAGATGTGCGCAGCCTGATGAGCGTAGAGCCAAATGCAGAATGGTGGGAAACAGCGAACCATGAGCTGGGTCATATCTTTTACTATATGACCTATACCAATCCTGATGTGCCACCACTGCTGCGTGGAGGTGCTAACCGTGCTTATCACGAAGCAATAGGCTCTATGATGGGCATGGCGGCTATGCAAAAGCCTTATCTGATCGGTCGCGGACTGATAGACAGCACGGTGCAAACAGACAGCATACAATCCCTGCTCAAAGAAGCGCTCAATTCAGTTGTCTTTATGTTCTTCTCGTGCGGCACAATGAGCCATTTTGAAAAAGAATTGTATGCCGACAACCTGCCTGAAAACAAGTTTAACCAGGAATGGTGGGCGCTTGCCAAAAAATATCAGGGTATAGTACCGCCAACGGAAAGAGGAGAGGAATATGCGGATGCGGCTACCAAAACGCATATCAATGATGATCCCGCACAGTATTATGATTATGCGCTTTCTTACGTGCTGCTGTATCAGATGCACAATCATATAGCAAAAGACATTCTCCATCAGGACCCGCGCGCTACCAATTACTACGGACAAAAAGGAGTTGGTGACTTTCTGAAAAAGATAATGTATCCTGGTGCTTCTAAAGACTGGCGCACCGTACTGAAAGAATCGACAGGCGATGAACTGAATGCCAATGCCATGCTGGAATATTTTCAGCCGCTGGTTAACTGGCTGAAAGAGCAAAACAAGGGAAGGACTTACAGCCTGCCTGAGACGATGTAATAGGTCGTTGGAGAGAGTTGGAGATTGTTGGAAGAGTTGGAAGGGTTGGAGAAGCTGATATCTATTTATTCATCATCAACAATTCAAACGTTTTCATTCATTTAAAACTCCTGGCCATACTTTATCAAAATCGGCTCTTCCTTTAGGGAAAAGGCAACGGCCTTTCTATAAAAGGCAACGACCTCACGACAAAACGCAACGGCCTCACGACAAAAGGCAACGGCCTTTCGACAAAAGGCAGCGGCCTCACGACAAAAGGCTACGACCTTTCGCCAAAAGGCAACGGCCTCACGACAAAAGGCAGCGGCCTTTCAACAAAAGGCAATGGCCTCACGACAAAAGGCAACGACCTTTCAACAAAAGGCAACGGCCTCACGACAAAAGGCAGCGGCCTTTCAACAAAAGGCAACGACCTCACGACAAAAGGCAGCGGCCTCACGACAAAAGGCAACGACCTTTCGCCAAAAGGCAACGGCCTCACGACAAAAGGCAGCGGCCTTTCAACAAA
>DATJDP010000085.1:0-9831 GCA_035497355.1 Flavipsychrobacter sp. | reverse complement strand
CTTTCGCCGGCACAATTCCTGACAGCCCTTACTGAGGACTTTGAAGTGGAAAAGATAGGTGGCGGCACACAATACAAACCGCAAAAGCCTCACGAATTCGGCATGTACCTCGATGGTATTTGGTACAAGCTGACAGCCAGGGAAGATTCTTATACCACCGATCCCATAGGTGTGCTGGATGTAAGCATCCTTCAGGACAATGTCCTGTCTAAGCTGCTTGGCATCCATGATCCGAGAACCGATAAGCGGGTAGACTTTGTAGGCGGTATCCGCGGATTGGGAGCGCTTGAAAAGAAAGTGAACACAGGCGCGGCAGTGGCAGCCTTTGCCTGCTATCCTGTAAGCATTCAGCAACTTTTCGACATTGCGGACAGTGGTAATGTGATGCCTCCGAAAAGTACCTGGTTCGAGCCGAAGCTGAGAGACGGACTGGTAGTGTACCTTATTTGAGGGATGAAGTGAAGTGGTGGGGAAGTGAAGAAGAATAACAGATATTGGCTTCGGCCACTAATGGCTACAACGCCTTCTGCCGAAGCTAAGGCACTGTAACTTAACGCCGAAGGGAAAGAACTGCTTTCCATTGTGCGCCATCGAGAAATCGGTGAAGAGCAGATATTCTTTGTCATCTGATCGCAGCTTCATTTTTTCGCAGCTTTAGTTTTTCTTTCATTCACTTCCCCTGTCTTTTATTCTTTCTGTAACTTCATAGTTTCATTTTTGATTCTTTCATTGATAAGCTATGGAATACAGAAGAATGGGTAAAACAGGATTGCAGCTAAGCGCGCTTTCCTTTGGTTCATGGGTAACTTTTGGCAAACAGATTGACGACAGCGCGTCTGATGCGCTTATGAGTTTTGCCTACGACAACGGTATTAACTTTTTTGATAACGCCGAGGTGTACTCACGCGGTGAATCAGAGAAGATGATGGGCAGAATACTAAAAAAGAAAGACTGGGAACGGTCATCTTATATAGTGTCCAGCAAGGTATTTTTTGGCTGGCATGGACCTGAAAACAAACCAACTCAAAAAGGGTTAAGCCGAAAGCATATCGTAGAAGCATGTCATGAAGCGCTGCAGCGCTTCCAGTTGGACTACCTTGACCTTTACTTCTGTCACCGTCCCGATAAGGAGGTGGCGATTGAAGAAGTGGTCCGCACCATGAATACGCTCATTCAGCAGGGAAAGATCCTATACTGGGGAACGAGCGAATGGAGCGGCGCTGAAATCGTTGAGGCCCACATGGTGGCAAGACAACTTGGACTGGAACCGCCGGCAATGGAGCAGCCGCAGTACAACATGTTTGAACGGTACAAAGTGGAAGTGGACTACTATACGATTTTTAAAAATCTCGGCATGGGCACCACTATCTGGAGTCCTCTTGCCTCAGGCCTGCTGACCGGAAAGTATAACGATGGTATTCCGGACGGTTCACGTCTGGCACTTGAAGGTTTTGAATGGCTTAAGGACCGTACACTTAGTGACCAGCGACTTGCTTCTGTGCGGGACCTGGAAACAGTTGCCAAAGACTTAAATACTTCACTCGCTACATTGGGCATTGCCTGGTGTATTCGAAATCCAAATGTAACTACCGCTATTCTCGGTGCTACCAAAGAGACGCAGCTCAGAGAAAACCTTAAGGCAATCGAAGTCTATCCGAAGTTGACAGAAGAAGTAATACAGCGGATAGATGAGATCATGAAGACCAGGCCAGTGATGCCAGCTTTCTAAATATGTTTCGATACCGCTTCTTTTTCATGAGGAAATTAGTACACGGCAGCTATTTGGCACATCTTTTCATTAGATAAAAGATGGCAAACAAAGTTGCTAACTATTTCAGGCTGTTAAAAGAAGCGGTATCGGAATTTTCGAACGATAATGTAATCAAGCTCAGTGCTTCGTTAGCCTACTACACCATTTTTTCTATCGGCCCGCTGTTGCTTGTTATTATGTCCCTCACGGGACTTTTCTTTGAAAGGGAGCGAATAACCGGAAGTATTTATAGTCAGTTATACCGGTTTGTTGGTAAAGAAGGTGCTGATCAGGTGTTGAGTATCCTCAGTCAGATGCAGCATGAAAATACCGCTGCCAAATTCAGCGTCATAGGCATTGCCTTACTGGTATTTGGTGCTACAACAGTCTTCGCAGACATCCAGGATTCCATCAACTATATCTGGTCTATTCGCGCGAAGCCAAAGAAAGGCTGGCTGAAATTCCTTAAGAACCGGCTGCTTTCTTTTTCACTGATAGTGGGAGTAGGATTCCTGCTCATCGCTTCTTTATTGGTCAATACACTTACGGATCTGTTTACCGAACGGCTTCAACAGCTATTCATAGATGAGGCAGTGATGTTCTTTAAGGTCCTAAACATCATAATTCTGTTCGTGGTCACCTCCATGCTGTTCGCGGTAATTTATAAGGTGCTGCCAGACGCCTACATCCGCTGGAAGGACGCAATGGTTGGTGCTACATTTACGGCCTTACTCTTTTTACTGGGGAGATTTTTGATAGGGCTTTACATTGCTTCTTCAGACATTGCGAACACCTATGGTGCCGCCGCTTCTATTATTATCATACTTTCCTGGGTGTATTACTCGTCTATTATTCTCTATTTCGGTGCGGAGTTTACCAAAGTTTACGCTATAAGGCTTGGCGGCGGTATAAGACCTAACGATACAGCTGTGTTTATCATTAAACGGGAGGCAAAGGAAATGCCGACATCGAATGCTGGTTAACCGGACCATTACTCCCATCCAAACGAAAACGGTTGTATCATTAGAGACAACATAAAGCGGTCATTGCTCTTCAGGCTTGCCTGCACCGTGCTGCCGTCTGAAAAGAGGCTCTCATCATTTTGTGTAAAACTGAGTGCGCTCTTCGTTACGTAGGTTGCACGGAGCTTCCAGTTGATCCCGAAATGGAATCCCACTTCAGCTTTGACATATGGAGGCGCCTTGAAGTTCACACCGCCAAATTCATTAACGATCGCGACGCCCATTAGCGGAAAGACACCCGCGCCTACTGTGAAAGAAAAGCGGTCGGAACGATCAAGGGTAGCTTCTCCTCCGGTAATAAGGTCAACGCCCACCGGAAACCCGAACATGAATCCTGCTCCACCACCCGAAAGGGTTACTGAGCCGTTATAAAACGCCGACTGTCTGTTGATGGTTACTTCATCGAGTTTGAATGAATAATAATTTCCATTGATGCCGATGTGTATGGCGGCAAGACTCCTGTTGCCGAGACGTGCGCAGGGAACAATAATAGCGTAAAGTACTCCGCCGCCCGAACCTTTGATATCCATGGATTTGATGCTGTCACTAATGCCAAATTCGTCAATGGTTTTGAAAGAAACGGTGCCGGAAAAAGGAGCGTACGTAAAGCCAACGGCATACCGTTGAAAAGGCTTTTTTCTTGCCGTCTCAATAGGATCAAAGCCGATGTAGGACCTGTAGTGCGGAGTATAAAACCCGGAATGGAATTGAGCTTTGGCCTGAGAAGTTGTGAATAGAAGCGCCACAATTGTAGCGTACAGGATGAAGTTTTTTACAGACATAAAAGGATTTGTACGGTGTAATTGGTTTACAATAAGGCTGATTAGATTTTAAGGAGTGAAAATATAAAATACATTCAAAATGTCAAGGGAGAGATCGAGTTAATTATTACAGCTCTATATAGGTCGCGTCTGTGGTAAATACCAATTGATAATTGCGGTTGAAGAAACTTGTTGTTAGTCTTCACAAACAGCAACAAAAAAAGGATAGCGTTCAGCTACCCTTTTAAAAACGTTTTAGATATATACTTATACACCCACCATCAGCGGCATCAGCAGCATCAGTGCATCTTCATTTTCTGTCTTCTCAGTAGGACGGAAAATGCCAGCTCTTGTTGGAGTGCTTAAATCTATTTGCAGGTCATCGCCGTCCATATTATTGATCATTTCGATCATCAGCTTTGCATTGAAAGCGATCTTCATGTCTTCACCGGTGTATTGGCAGCTCAATGTTTCCTTTCCTTCATAAGAGAAGTCAATATCCTGGGCGCTTAGTTGGAGAGAGTTGCCATTGATATCTAACACAACCTGATTGGTTGTCTTATTGGCAAAGATGCTAACGCGGCGGAGTGCACTTACGAAATCGCCCCTGTTGATCGTGAGCTTGTATGGATTATCAGCCGGGATAACCGCTTTATAATCAGGGAAACGTGCATCAATCAGACGGCAGCTCATGCTAAGGTTTGCGCTGCTCACAAAAAGATGGCTGCTATTGTAGGAGAGTTCCAGTTGGGTATCGTCCGCAGGTAAAGTAGATCTCAATTGCTGCAATGGCTTTTTAGGAACTACGAACCCTTCTTTTGCAGGGCAGTTGATATCCATACGGCGCAACTGAACCAGGCGGTGGGCATCTGTGGAGACGAAAGTAACACCGTCTGTATCCAGCTCGAAATAAACGCCCGTCATGGCAGGACGGAGAGTATCGTTGCTTACTGCAAACAACGTTTTGTTGATGCTTTCCAGGAGGGTAATAGAGCTCATATTAAAGTTGGTCGTATCAGCAGGAGCAGGTTCCTTAGGGAAATCGTCTGCTTTTTCACCACCTATCTTATACTTACCCACAGAAGAGCTCATCTCAATGCTCAGGTCCTGTTCATTGATGGTAAAAGTGATGGGTTGTTCTGGTAGGTTTTTCAGGTAGTCCATCAGTATCTTGGATGGTATACAGATTCTGCCGTCGCCCTGTGCTTCGGTTACCTCTAATTGCACACGCATCATCGTTTCGAGATCTGTAGCCGTAAGAGTAAGGGTATTGCCTTTTAGTTCGAACAGAAAATCCTCGAGCACAGACAAAACAGTATTGGCACTGATCACGCCGCTTATTTGTTGCAGGTTTTTAAGCAGAGCTGTAGAAGTGACGATAAAACGCATTGGTACAATTGGTTTGGCAACAAAGATAGTCGTTTAGCTATATCAAGTATCCCAGTGTGGAAATTTGATAAGCACTTGTGAACAATGGCTTTAATAGTAGCTGTGTCGCAAGCCTTTCCCTTTGGTGTGTCTTTTGTATTTTTACTACCACACTTGCGTTCAAAAAATTGTTTTATTAAAAATACATCATAGTAAACGCGGTGTTACAGGCAAAGATTGATGAATTGGTTAGAAAAATTATTCGGGAAAAAGGAGACAATGCGGGATCTGTCAGAACCTGCAGGCAATGGTGATGGTTTGGAGAAAGGAGGGCAGGGAAAGATCAGTGCTTTTACAGGCATGAATATCCAGTTTGGACGATATAGCGATAACAATAAGTCGCAAAAGAAGACCCAAAGCTGGTATGTAGCGGAAGACCGTTATAAAGAAAAGAGATATACGGAAGGGCTTAGTCGTTTTTTTGAATATCTGCGGGATGATGAGGAGCAAAATGTGTCGGTTCAGCAGGACGGTGATAAGTTCAGCTTTACTATTTTCCAGGGTTCAAAAAAGGTACATGGCAGCATTCATGACGGGATCATTACGGCCACGTCGCCGCTTGCCATTATGGAAACGCCTACTACGGCAGTCATGCGGAGGTTGTTGGAAATGAATTATTCTCTTTACTACTGTCACAGTGCGATGGACAACAATAACACGCTGTGCATGGTATTCCTGTCGGACATCGCTGCCACAAATCCCAGCAAATTATATTATGGACTGAGAGAGCTGGCAACAAAAGCAGACCGGCAGGACGATCTGCTGCTTACAGATTTTCCGCAGTTGAAGCCGACAGACGAAGAACATATTGTGCCGTTATCCGAGGCTGAGCTTGAAGTGAAATATAAATACTTCATAATGTGGATAGAGGACACACTGAAAAAGGTATCTGAGCTAAATGCCGATTCTTTTTCGGGAGCGATCGCCTACCTGTTGCTCACCCTTATTTACAGAATCGACTTCCTCATTTTACCGGAGGCCAGGCTGCTTGCCGAGATTGAAAAAATAAACAGCCTTTACTGGGAAAAGAAGGAAGAGATAACGTTGGTGGAAAGGAACCAGATGATGAAGGAGGCTATTCGTAAACTGCTCAGTATCTCTAAAGAAGATTTCAGTAAAAGCCTTTATCATTCGAAAAGCACTTTTTCCATTGCAACACCGCCAAAGTCGGACAAAGTAAAGGACCATGTGTACAGCGCTAATAAAGACTCGCGGTGGTATACCGAAAATAAATATCCTGACATCGCTCTTACGATTAATGAATATGGGCTTGTTTACAATCAGTTCATTTACAGCATGCCCAGGGTACAAACAGACCTTATTACCATTTATATGGCCGTGATGCATTCAGATTATTTTGCGGAGCTGGGAATGAAACAAAGGTTGTACGATCCGGCAAAGAAAGAGTTTAACAAAGAGGCAATCAGGGAAGCCTGCGAGCAGGCGATCGGAAAGTTCACTGACAAGTTTAAGAGCATAAAGTGGGACGCGGACAGGATTTCTTATAAAAGCTTATATGAATTCGGGATCGATTTCAGCGAGCAGCTATCTAACCTGAACCTGGAAACAAAAAGAGAGTAAATGATGAGTATTCAGGATGTAATAGAACGTTATCAGAGTACCGTTGTACAGATAGCAACGAAGACAGGCACAGGTACTGGCTTTTATCTTGCCGACTACGATCTTATCGTTACCAACAATCATGTAGTGAAGGACAACCGGAAGGTAACAGTGAAAGGGCGAACTTTTGACAAGCGATTGGCAGAAGTGCTTTTCACAGATGAGAAATATGATCTCGCCTTCTTGAAGCCGCCGGTGGATATGCACAGTCTTCCCGAGTTGAAGCTGGGAAGCTATGAATCGCTGAAAGATGGGGACACGGTGATTGCAATTGGTCACCCATACGGCCTCAACTATACAGCCACGCAAGGTGTGATCTCGCGTGTGGATAGGGTGCAACAGGGATTAAAATATATTCAGATAGATGCAGCGATCAACCCCGGAAACAGTGGTGGGCCGCTCGTTAGCACTGGCGGAGATGTAGTTGGTGTGAACACGTTCATCATTAAGGGCGGCGATAATCTTGGCTTTGCCCTGCCTGCCAACTATCTGAAACAAGCGCTGGAAGAGTATAGGCCTATTAAAGGACAGATAGCTATCCGCTGTCCCAACTGCAGTACGCTCGTTACCGAAAGCACGCTTGAAAATGGAAAGTATTGTCCTAACTGTGGAACGGAAATAGACTTTCCCTTTGCCGCGGAAACAGAGGAAGAGCCGCTTTCGGGTATTGCCAAAACTATAGAAGACATTCTCGACCAACTGGGTTACAACAAAGAAATAGCCCGAACAGGACAAAACAGATGGGAAGTGGAAGAAGGTTCGGCAAAGATTAAGATCAGCTACAATTCCGAAAACTATTTCATCATCAGCGATGCCTTTCTCTGCCAGTTGCCGAAACAGGGTATTAAAGAACTATATGCCTACCTGCTACGGGAAAACTGCAATCTGAAAGGCAAGTTCTTTTCTGTTCACGAGGGAAGCGTGGTGCTGAGCAGTCTTATTTACGACCTCGATATCAATCTTGAGAACGGGCAGCGGATGTTCCGAGATCTTTTTGGGAAAGCCGATCACTATGACACCATACTTATAGATCAGTTCAACTGCATACCGATCTTAGAAGAACGATAAAAAGCATATTATGAGTTTACAGGACAAACTACGCGATTTCCTTAACAACAAATCCGCGAACCAGATGGAAGAAGGCAAAAAATTTTTAGAAGAGAATGCAAAGAGACCGGAGGTAACTACGACCCCATCCGGACTGCAATATGAGATATTGGATGAGGGCAACGGCCCAACCCCTTCCGGCCCCACTGCGCGGGTAACGGTACATTATGAAGGACGGCTGACTGATGGTAAAGTGTTTGACAGCTCCTACCGCCGTAACCAACCCGCGAGCTTTGGTCTGAACCAGGTCATTTCCGGCTGGACAGAAGGCGTACAGTTGATGCCGAAAGGCTCGAAGTTCCGGTTCTTTATCCCTTCAGATCTGGGTTACGGCTCCAGAAGCACCGGCTCTATTCCGGCGAATGCGACATTAATCTTTGATGTAGAGCTACTGGAAACAACATAACAGAGATGACTCATATAACCAATAGAAGAAAGCGCACAGAAGTTTCGGTCTGTGCGCTTTTATAACGGTTCGGATGATAAATGGGAGAGAAGGAAATGAGTGTCCTTCTCGCCCTGGTTCGTTCTTCACGAACCACTACCATTTTCATGTTCTTTGTTGGTTGGTGAGGACACCAACCATGGCCGGGAGAACAAAAAATAAATGTCATTCTGAGCGCTACCGCCGTTGAATAGAAAGGCAAAGCCTAGGTGCGAAGAATCCCACGCATTACAAACGTCTCTTATAGTGTGGGATCCCTCACGTCTGCTTTCCCGCCTACTCCAGCATCAGAACGGTTCGGGAAGACAGCGAGAGTATAAGGGAGGGAGAAATAAAAGACGAGTGTTATTCATCGCCCTGGTTCGTTCTTCATGAACCACTACCATTTTCATGTTCTTTGTGGTTGGTGAGGACACCAACCATGGCGGAGCAAATAAAAAAAGCGCAGGCGGCTAAAATGGCCCAGCGCTTTTCAAACACATTGTCTGGTTCTATTCCTTCACAAACTTCACGGTCTCAGTTCCTATCCGCAGCAGGTACAAGCCGCTGTTTAGCGCACCTATGTCTATACTGCGGCCCTTCATACTCCCTTGCAGCAGCACTCTTCCTGCTATATCGGTGATGAGATATGCCTGACCTTCTGCATTTTTCAGGTACAGCGCTTCTTTTGCAGGGTTAGGATATACCGTCAGCTTCTTTTCCCTCGTCACATCACTTATGCCGTTTGGCTCTATATCGAAGCCCATAACCAGGAGAAAGCCGCCGCAAGAACGAACGGTATCAAGCGAACTACTGTTAATGGATATAGAATAATTTCCTGTATAGGTACAAACGTTAGGTGTCTGAGAGGGGGGTAACAACCCTGTATTTGAATCCTGAGATATCCGAATCACAAAGTTATTAAACCCTCCGTTTCCATCATTTAGATCATAGACATAAGGCGTGTCCAAGGCTACCCTGAGCCACCCATACTGCGGTATGGCGTTGGGAATGACAAAAGCAGTATCATAAAAAACAGTGGCGAGATTAGGGAATACAGGATTGTGGACGCACATGAAGTTAGATACTGTGTCTACTGTAGTGTACCCTATCCGCACCTGGTAGCCATGTATCAATACGCCTGAGGCAATTGCTGCATTTAGCTTCAGATAAAAATGAGTGATAATGCCTTGAAGTGGCAAGTAGTTAAAATCGGAGGTTTTATAAATGCCTTGATACACATTGCCGTTTCCACGAAATGGCACGTCACTCCCGCCCATAAATAGTCCGGTAGTATCGTGAGTCAATGGATTTAAAGCCCATATTTGCGGTGATTGTGCAGCGGCAGCAAAAGACCACGCGGTAAACAACAGAAGGGCTATTATTCTTTTCATGAAGGTTCGGTTTATTGTTCTAAGAATAAATGTAATAAAAATATCAAAGTAAAGAAAGTAGTAATGACACGTAATGGACCATTAGGACGCTGTCTTTGTATCTGATATGCTGCCGGGTTCATAATGGACAAATAAAAAAAGCGCAGGTGGCTAAAACCGCCCCTGCGCTTTTTGGAACATATTGTCTGGTTCTATTCCTTCACAAACTTCACGGTCTCAGTTCCTATCCGCAGCAGGTACAAGCCACTGTTTAGCATACCCACCTCTATACTGCGGCCCTTCATACTCCCTTGCAGCAGCACTCTTCCTGCTATGTCGGTTATGA
>DATJDP010000084.1:0-2125 GCA_035497355.1 Flavipsychrobacter sp. | reverse complement strand
ATAATATTCCTCTAGTTCTAACTCGGAAAGGTTGTTAAATATCGGGTGCGCCTCAAGCTCCCGAAATATTTCTTTAAATCTCTTATATGTCATAAATATCTTCTCGTCCTGTAAACGTCTCCTCCATTTAGCTTTTGCGGGAGGGAGGGACGTTTGCATGCATTTCCTTTACGTAAATAATAAACAAAAGCCAGCCTCATGAATACACGATTTCCTTACTGACACATCACAAAATAGTTCGTCATTATGGCTTATGCAAACGTCTCTTAGCTACCGCTACAATGCCACCAGGGAGACGTTTGCAGGACGGGGTACTTGACAAATGAATGGCGACCGCATAAGAACTACTGAAGGACAATCTTTCCCCGCCTGATACCTTCTTTGCCTGACAAGGTGTAAAAATAGACTCCTCTTGCCTGACCACGCAGATCAATGACTGCTTTGCTTTGAACGGTAGTTTTGCTTACCACTTCGCCGAACGAATTCGTTATCACCAATTCTGAGAGTTCTTCATCTGAAAGTACGGTAAAGATACCATCGGTGGGATTTGGATAAATGGAGTAGTTCGGCTGAGCAGGAACTTCTGTTACTGCATCAGGGGCACAAAGCAGGCTGTCCACTGGTATTAATGTTGTTATAAATGGAAATACATCTTGTGAACTATCCAGAGAGCTAACGTTAAGCATCAAAGGAGAAGTAACAGTGGCCGGATTTATCACATTGAAATTAGGGTTTTGGGTATTACAACCACTTGCACCGGTACTGTCGGATTTTATGGCATATGCTTTAATAGGAAAGGCAGCAGTACCGCGTCCTCTGTATCCTAGGATAATGCTTCCGCCGTCAACTAACTGCTGCACATAGTTTCCTGCCATGGCGAACGATTGCCCCCCTAAGGCCGTTGACATTACTATGTTTCCATTAACGTCAATTTTGAAAAGAGTAACATAGTCGTTTGATACGTCTTCCATAGCTCCGGTAAGCAGATAATTTCCGGTGCCTGTATTAGCTAAACTGAGAACAATATCGTTTCCATACTGCCATTGTCCACTTAACTGTTCTGACCATTGGACTAAGCCAGAAGAATCCACTTTTACTAAGTATGAATCCGAAATGCCAGCGTGAGAATTCTCTGTAGTACCTGCTAATAAATATCCGCCATCAGTAGTTGCCAGTGCACACCAAAGTTCGTCATATGCTGCTGTTCCATAAGCATTCGCCCATAAAATATTTCCGGAGCTATCGGTTTTCATCAAAAGAAAATCTGTCATGTTGCCGATATAGCCGGCAATAATGAGCCCTCCGTCAGAAGTTTCATGTATGTATTTTGCTGATTCGATCGTACTGGTGCCGTAGACCTTGGTCCACAAAATTTCTCCTTGGCCATCAGTCTTTACAAGGTAAATGTCAGAGCCGCCAAAAGCTCCGGCCACACCACCTGTGAATACATAACCACCATCGGCGGTCTGTGTGGCGGCATTGCAACTTCCGTATGCCATTCCGCCGTAAACTTTCGCCCACTGAACTGCCCCGGTGTCATCTGCTTTTATTGCAAAAAACTGGAAACCGGTAGCGCCTGCAACGAGATTATTTGTTTGCCCCCCGAATAAATAGCCTCCGTCGTTAACGGGACAAACGAAATACGCCGCAGTAAGCCCACTTCCGGTGTCACCATATTTTTTTGCCCATTGCGAGTTGCCTAGGCTATCGAGCTTCAGTAGAAAGGCTGAAATATGAGCGTAGCTTGTTTGGAGTGATCCGGTGCCGATCACCCCCTTATCAAAACCAGTGGCCCCACCTAGAAGCTCAACTGTTCCATTAAGATCATATGCCTTTTGGTAAGCTCCCTGGCAATATGATAGCATATGAAAGCCAAGAAACATAAGAAGGAATAAACATGTCGTTTTCATCAATCAAAAGGCTGGGGTTGATAAAATTAAAAGCATTACGTTAATATAGAAAAATATACCTATTGAATCTCCGCTAACCGGAATACAGAGGAAGCAACCGCTTTTCTTTACAACCGCATTCTGCTTAATCATTCATGCCTCGCAACTACTGCAATACAATCTTTCCACGCGTGACGCTTCTTTTACCGGACAATGTATAAAAGTATATGCCCCTG
>DATJDP010000083.1:0-3601 GCA_035497355.1 Flavipsychrobacter sp. | reverse complement strand
ATAAAAGCAGTTGTTGGTAGGTCATCACCTTTTAAAGAAGCCGTCCACCCGAAAAGGTTGCTGAAGAAGCGGATCAAAACCGATCGCTGCTGTTAATCATTATCAACAATTCGTTCTTTGTGCTTATCCCGAACTCAGGTTAATAGTTTGTTTGTTCGTTGTTTTGGAAAAGGCAGAAGAGCGGTAATTTTAGGTTTGTAAATATACTTATGACTTACAAGCGAAATCATGGGCAGAAAAGATGAATCCGAAGGCCACCTTCAAGGTAGAGAAGACGGACAAGGATTTTGCAGATGTGCCTCAGGGAAGCAGGTTGCTGATTGCTACTCCCGCAATAGTTGATGAGTATTTAAAGAACATCCCTGAGGGTACGGCTACCTCTTTGCAGCAAATGCGGAAGGACCTGGCTGCGGAGTTTGACGCTGACTATACCTGTCCGGTCACCTCGGGCATTTTCCTGCGCATCGTTGCCGAAAACGCGTATGAACAACTACAGGACGGAAAGCCGGTTGAATCCATTGCGCCCTTCTGGAGGATCATAGATATGAAAGCACCGGCAGCGAAGAAACTTACATTCGGAACCGACTTCCTGATGGAACAGAGAAGGAAAGAGGGATTGCCCGTTTGAATCAGGACTGGTAGGAATTAGATCGATTATGTCGGACACGATATGAGGGTCTTCTTCGGCCTAAGTGTAGTTCTTGTTTCGTTGCGCTAAGAGCTAACCTTCAATAAGATTTCCTCGTTCAGGAAGTGGCTAAACTCGCTTGAGAAAAATTGGTTGACATTTTTGTATTTACAGGTTTCCAGTAAAAACTTAATAAGTTCTTGGTTTGTTAGCTTTTTACTCATAGCTTGTGTTAACAATTTTATTCCTCCTCTTCTTAAGAGAGAGTGACATATTACTGCACCAAACAGGTAATTCGGCGCCGTCAGATCGTCCAAATAACTTATTTCATAGAACTTGTTTAAATTCTGTTGAGGGTACAATTGCAGATAACGTCGCAGATGAAATTTTTCTGATTTGCCAAAACTTCCGGCATCATTTATATAAGCGGCTAAACCAGTTAAAAAATACAAGTTTGCGTTTGGAAATTCTTTGTTGATGACATGAACGAGCTCGTGTTCATAGAATTCTCCGGCGACTGAATTTGAGTATATTATGTTGTTTACTTCGTCAAAGTAACCGCAGAGGTTAAGTTTTTTCGCATCTCCTTCGAAATACTCATAGCCAACCATTTTATGTCCCTCCGTGCAGTTCACCGGAATAAAATAGTTAAGGGTGTCCATACTACTAATGGAAAACCATCTCACCAGACTGTCAAGAAAAATATTGGCGTCCCTTGCCTTGTATTCATCAAATGGAAATTCTACCGGGTAACGATACTTGATTCGACCAATGTTTTTCTTCATCCAGTTTTTAGTGGAGTAGTTTATATAATTGCTCAATTTATATTCCCCATTTTCCTTAATAGCTAAAACGTTTATAATAGCCAGAAGAGTAACAGAGCTGCCTGAATCTTTTTCGTTATTCCAATATAATGCGGACTTAATTAAATAATCGCTTCCCATATCGTAAATGCCCATTACGTTACACTTAAAGTAAATGTTGTATAAAGAGCCGTCTAATCCTAAGGCGTTATTCAACAAATCTATTCTGGGGAATCTTTTTCGGTCTGCTTCAGCCCAAAAAGTATCAACCTTGTCGGAATTCAGATAGGCTTTCCACAACTCAAACACGGCGCGCTTTTCGCTATCCGTTGTCTGGAAATTCAGATATGTATAATGCGACTTTGAAAATCCATTCCGGGGAACAATAACAAAGAAAATTAATATAGCTAAGCAAAGTCCTTTCATGTTCTTATTGCAAATTCCGTTATTGTAATAAGATAGTTCCTGGCAAAAGAAGAAATCGAACATGAATTAGACGGATTAGCCCGTTTGATTTGATCAAATCATGCAATCCGCTTAATCCGGTAAATCGAAATCTTACCTTATCAGCGTCACTGACCCCTTATAGGTTTCCATTTTTCCATCGGGATAGGCGAGCCTGATGATATAGTTGTAAACGCCCATCTCCTGCGGTTGTCCGTTGAATGTGCCATCCCAGCCTTTCTTTGGATCGGTGGTAGAAAATATCTCCTGCCCCCAACGATTGAAGATTCTGAACTCCTGAACCTTCTGGAAACTGATACTGCCTACTTTGAAAATATCGTTCTTCCCGTCGCCATTAGGACTGAATGCAGAAGGCACAAAGACAGCATCTGTATAGTCCACTCCTACATGAATGGAGTCGGTGTTTCGGCAACCATTTTCATCTATGCCTGACAAAATAAATGTGACCGGTACAGTAAGGTTAGCCAGTGGATTCACAATGTTTGGATCAGTAAGATAACTGGCAGGACTCCAGCTATAGAATTGCGCACCGGAGGCTAATAGCTGCAAGTAGGTATTGTACTTCATCACCGTATCACGCGGCATAATCCTTACCGGCGGCAGCGGGTTCACATTAACCGTAGCGTTCAGTGTATCAGCGCAGTCATGTTGGTCATTGATGACAACGGAATAGGTGGACGTTTGTAAAGGCGTTGCGACTGTGCTGGGACAAGAGATACAGCTTAAAGTGGCCGGATCGGCTGCTATCCAGTTATAATTGATGCCGCCTGTAGCATTGAGTATCACTTCATTTCCTACACAAATGGTGGTGTCTTTCGGCGATATGCTCACTGTTCTTTCGGACAGCGTAACAGTCATGGAATCGCGGTGCGCGCAGCCAAATTTATCAAAAGTCACTACATGGTAGGTTCTGTTGTCGTTGATATAAGCAAGCGGCTGATGAATGGTCGAATCTGAAAGCAGTAAACCGGGAGACCACACATAGCTTGGTATACCAGCAGGAGGCTCGCAAATGGAGAAACGGATCTTGGGGCGCAGGTTGGTGGCTGCGGAGGCAGTGCCCTGTGTAGTAATGGCGCAGCCTGAAAGGCCTTGTCCGAAGCGGCGGAGAACGGAAACAAACGGTGTTACGCTCTGTACTACGGCATCACTGGCATTGGGGAAAGTGTTATCATAACAGATCTCTACTATCAGGTTGCTTACGCCATCCCAGTTGTAAGGCGTTGTAAGATTGAAAGTATTCCAACCTGCAACGACTGGATAGGACGGATTCGTATATACTATCTGCGGACCGGTAAGGAAAGTACTGCCTATGTCTGCAAGAGGTGTACAGCCGACCTTTATCGTAAGGTTTTTATAAGGCTGTGTGGAGGCAAGTTGTGCAACGTTCAGTTGCAAACTACGGATGCTTCCTGCGTTTAAACCGCTTGTGCGCAGCTCGCTGGTGCGGAACAAATACTGCGCCCGCTGATCGTCTGATGCACCGTTAAAAGGAGTATTGCCGATGGCAACGCTGTCTTTACCGCCAACGTATGCCGTCCTCGAATTTCCTGAGCAGGTAGTAGCGGTAGTATCGCAATTCATGGCCATTGGAGGTGGCGGACTAAAGTTGTTTGCTCCCAGCTGCAGGTATTGAGCGTTACAGAGCAGTGTATCCGGAGTAGCCACCACCTGACCATCGTAAGAGTTGAGGCTGAAAGAAATG